>JBCCRV010000005.1:0-33195 GCA_039201085.1 Myxococcota bacterium
CCACGGTCCGCAACGAGGTGCGGCGCTCGAAGGCCTCGCCGACCAGCGCGCGCACCGCGTCCATGTGGCGGCGGAGCGGCGGCGGCGCGTCCGCGGGTACTTTCGTCGGCACGTCTGGTGTGCAGTACGTGTCCACGCGCGTGCTTTGCACGGTGCCGTGAAAGTTCTTCCATCGGCGCCGCGCCCGTACATCGGAAAACGGAATCGAGCTCATGGGGAAACTCCAATGCCTGGGCCGGTGTTCTCCGGCGCCGCACACTGAACGATGGCGCGGGGCGAACGTGAGTCGGCGTCTTCGATGTACACCTCGTGAACCATGCCGCCGCACTCTTCGGGCAACACGATGAGCGTGGTGCCGGGCGCGTTGGTACGCGCCGGGTCAACGTCCACCAGCGCCGAGCACTGAATGCGCTCGTCCCGGCCTCCGATCTCCTCGCAGGTGTAGCGGGTGCCGGCGACACCATCCGTTCCCGGCATCACCAGCCGCACATGCCGCGAGCAACCCACGAGCACGAAGCCCGCCACCAAGAGCCAGCCGGCCCGCCACGTCCCCATGCCCCTATCCCACCACGCGGGGCGGCGTGACCGCAACACCAAGCGAGCCCGCATGCCCGTTCGAACCTTCGCCGCGTCGTGGACCTTGGGGTCCTTGCCGTACGTGGTCATCGCAATACGCGGGGTCAATGAGCACCCTGGAAGACCCGCGAGCAGCGGTCTTCGCCGTCGTCGCCTTGATGTCGCTGCTGTCGCTCGGCTGGGCGCTACTGCGAGTTCGCGGGCAGGCTTCGAGGTCCCGAGGCGGCTCGCGCGTTGAGTCCACGTATCCTGTCTGCGCACCACTCACGCCGCGTGACGACAACTGAGGCGCGGCCTCGGCGAGGGCACCTCATGCTACGCTGCCCAACGATGAACGTTCTTCGCGGATTGATGGCGTTGGCGAAGCTGACGTTCTTCCTGCTCGCGCTCGGTTCGCTTGGCATGGGTTTTCTCGCGAAGGAAGCCGGGCCGTGGATCTTCGGCGTGTTTCCGGCGGTCGTTGTCAGCGGCGCCGTGTTTCTCGCGGTGTCGCGCTCAAGGCGGCTTCGCGCAGAGATGCGCGCGGTGGACGCCGAGATGGGCGACGACGACGAGGCCTAGCCACGCGCGCGCTCGTTCGTGCTGGCCTTTCGCTCGGCGTCGGGGATGTTCGCCGCTGTTGCCCAAACGGCTAGACCGGCGTGCAGTTTAGCTGACCTTGTTCGGGCGTTCGGATGGGGCGAGATCAAGGCGCGAGGACGAAGGACGGCTGCTGCCATTCTAGGACGAGAGAGCGCAGAGGTCGTCACAGGCTGGGCGGCTGAACGAGGTCAGCTAAGCTGCACGCCGGTTTAGGTTCCAAGGCAGTTCCTGCATCGCCGTCTGAAACGGCTAACCACAACCGTGGTACGTACGGGTCCATGCCGTCGCTCAAGAAGCTCATGGTCAGTGGTGTTACGCCCGCGATCGCGATTGAACACCCCGACATCGTTCGTTCCGTTCGGATCGACCGCCCGGAGCAGTTGAATGACCTCAAGGCGCTCCGGTCGTGCACCGAGCTCCGCAAGATTGAGGTCACCTGTTCAGCGAACCTTGACCACTTTCCGAGCGTATTCACAAGCTTCTCGAAGCTCCTTGATCTTCGCATTGAATCGTACGAGCTCGCGAAGATCCCTCCGTCGATCGGCAAGCTGAAACAGCTCAAGCAGTTTTGGCTCTCTCGCGCCAGAGACGTCAAGCGGCTACCCAAAGCCGTCTGGACGTTGCCCAAGCTAGAGGCCCTCCGGCTCTTCTATACCGGCGTTCAAACGCTCGGCGACTTTCGCAGTTCGAAGACGTTCAAAGAGCTGAGTTGTTTCGACACACCGGTGCCCGATGACGAGCAGGATGCCGCTCGGGCACATGCCGAACGGAACGCGGGCCGCAAGGTGCGCTTGCCGAGCTCCAAGAGGGGCATCGCCGCCAAGATTCGCGAAGAAGCGCTTCCGCTTGAAACCGAGCTCAAGGGCATCGATCTGTCGGGCGAGCACTTCAAAGACGTGCACTTCGCGGTCGACTTCGACCAGTGCAACCTGAAGGGCGCACGTTTTGAACGCTGTGTCTTCAATCGAAGTCTGACGCGCTGCAAGCTAGACGGCGCGCACTTTCAGCAGAGCGTGGCGGAGCAGTTCGGCACGCTAGATTTCGGGCGAAGCAGCGCGAGAAAGGCGGTCTTCGATCGTTGCGGTTTCGGTGCTCGCTTCAACAAGGGCAAGCTACGCGGCGCGTCTTTTCTTTCCCATGGGCCGGACGCCTTCATCGATCTTGAGGCGGCCGACGCTCGAGATGTGAGGGTCGAAGCCGAGTACACAACACCCAAAAAGGGGCACTACGTTTCGGCGAAGAACGCGGACATCCGCGGGACCAGCATCATCATTCGACTCACCGAAGAGAGACAAGCGGAGCTTCGCCAGCGTCCGGCCGCCGTCCGCTGGAAGAAGCCCGACTTGACGGGCGCAAAGAAGGACAAGAAGACTCGCGTCGAGATGGAGAAGTTCTCCGATGCGAAACCGCCGGGTGGACCGAGCGCCACGTCGATCGGTGAAATCTGGTCGATCAATGCCGGGCTGTGGTGTCTGGCGGCGGACGCCGAGCTCGCGCGCGCTGGGGATGGGTCCGAAGTCGACGAGGACTACAACCCCCCGCCGGGTTCAGACTTCGCCCGCGCGCTGGAAACTAGCGACGGTCCGATCGACGTGGGAAACGGCCGCGGGCTGATCGTCCAGGTCGGTGGCTGCGGAACATCGCGAATCTGGAAGACCGAAACCGATCTTCGATTGCTCGAGTACTACGAGGACGAGGTAGACCCAAGCACGGCGGAAGGCAAGAAGGTGCTCGCCGCTCAGGTCGTGCAGCTTCCCGCGAAGAGCCGAGACCATCTCGGCAGCGTAGACGTGAGCAGCGGTTGCCTCGCCCTCCTGCTTCCCTACACAAAGGCGAACTACAGTTCGAAGGTTGTTCAAGCAGCCGCGAAGAAGAAGAAAGCAACGGAGAAAAGCGACGGAGAACAGGCGCTCATTCCCGTCGCCAACGGCCGCTATAACTTTTACTACGAGACGCTCGACCACGAAGACTCGTCCGGCATGTTCTCGGCGCGGATCTGCATTGAGCTCGAGGCTGGAGCGAAGAGGGCGGCTGCGAAGAACAAGAACTCCGCGAAGAAGAAGAAGACTGCAGCGAAGAAGAAGACTCCGGCGAAGAAGAAGAAGACTGCAGCGAAAAAGAAGACTGCGGCCTCGAAGAAGACCGCGACGAAGAAGCGGACCGCCGCGAAGAAGAAGACCGCGGCGAAGAAGAAAACTCCGACGAAGAAGACTGCGGCTACTAGGAAGGCCGCCGGAAGGAACAAGTGAGTAAGGACGTTGCCGGGATAGACCGGCCGATGAACGAGCTACGCCAAATGAGCTCTCCCTCAAACCTTGCTAGTCAGCTCGCGTCGTTAGAGCCCGGAGCGCCAGGGTGGGTCCCGGCCGCTGTCGCCAAATCGCGGCCGGTTACTTGGCGCCGGCTTCGCTTCAGCTTGCGAGGGTGGCGAAGGCGCTGGGGGCGTAGACGCGCTGCACGTAGTCGCGAACCATGCGGTCCGTGTTGAAGCGGGGCGTCAAGGTGGTGAGTGAGCGCCGCACCATGTCGCACCAGCGGGCGCGGTCCTCGTAGAACACGCGGGTCAAACGCGGGAGCACATTCGCCAGCGCGGCGCGGTCCCGTTCGTCTTGCACGGCGTGATCGATATGAGCGCTTGTGCCGCCGATGGCGAAGCCGTTCATACCGTCGAAGGCTTCGGCCCACCATCCATCGAGCACGGAGCAGTTGAGGCCGCCGTTGTAGATCACCTTTTGGCCGCTCGTGCCGCTGGCTTCGTGCGGACGTCGCGGGTTGTTGAGCCAGACGTCCGTGCCGGCGACGAGGGCGCGGCCGACTTCCATGTCGTAGTCCTCAAGGAAGAGCACCTTGCCGAGGAAGTGTTCGTTGCGCGTGGCGTGAAAGACGTCCTTGAGCATGGCTTGGCCGGGCACGTCCTTGGGGTGCGCCTTGCCGGCGAAGATCAGCTGAATGGGCCGCTCCGCATTGGCGAGCAGCGACTGCAGCATCTCCAGGTCGCGTAGGATCAGGTTGGCGCGCTTGTAGGTTGCGAAGCGGCGCGCAAAACCGATCGTCAGCACGTTGGGGTCGAGGGCGTTTTCCATCGCCGTGACGACGGCGGGCGCTTCGCCACGCCGCCGCGCATCGGCGCTGGCGCGTCGGCGTGCAAACTGGACCAGCGACGCACGCGCGTCGTTCGCGCAGGCGATCAGCTCAGCGTCGGAGATGGTCGCCGCCGCCGCCCAAACGGACGGGTCCCACTGGCGCTTTCGCCAACCGGGTTCGAGGTGACGGTCGAGCATCGCTTCGGCGTGCTCGCCCATCCACGTCGGGACGTGAACGCCGTTGGTGATATGCCCGATCGGCACCTCGTGGCCGGGACGTTCGGGCCAGAGCTCGGCCCACATGGCGCGGCTTACGCCGCCGTGCAGCGCCGAAACGCCGTTCACGCGGCACGCCAAACGCAGCGCCAGCACGGTCATGCAAAACGGTTCTTCTTCATTGCTCGGGTTCACGCGCCCGAGGCCGAGGATCGCTTCGCGCGGCGGCGCTGCGCCGCCGTTTTTGTGGGCTTGAATGGCTTCTGCGAGGGGCGCGAGGGCCGTCCACGCCAGTTCGGGCGAAAAGCGATCGTGTCCGGCTTCCACGGGCGTATGCGTCGTGAAGACCACCTTCGAGCGAACGCGCGCGCACGCCTCGTCGAAGTCGACGCCTTCGACTTCCTGCGTTTGCCGAATCAGCTCAAGGGCGGCGAAGGCGCTGTGCCCCTCGTTGAGGTGCACGACGCTGGCTTCGATACCGAGGGCGTTCAGCACGCGCACGCCGCCGACGCCCAGGAGCAGCTCTTGGCGAACGCGGGTCGTGGCGTCGCCGCCGTAGAGGCGCGCCGTCAGATCGCGGTCGTCCGAGCCGTCGACGTCCGCGTCGAGCAGGTAGAGGGGCACGCGTCCCACGTCGAGGCGCCAAACGCGTGCACGAAGCGTTTCGTGGCTGGTGTTCACTTCAATGCGAAGGGGACTGCCGCCGGCGTCGGTGACTTCGTGCAACGGGACGCGCTCCTTCGGAGTGAGCGCGTATTCGGCGTGCTGTTGTCCGTCCTTGTCGACGCGCTGGCAGAAGTACGCTTCGCGGTAGAAGAGCCCGATGGCCACGAGGGGCACGCCGAGGTCGGAGGCGCTCTTCAGGTGGTCGCCGGCGAGTACGCCAAGGCCGCCGCTGTAGATCGGAATCGATTCGTGAAGACCGAACTCGGCGGAGAAGTAGGCGACGGGCCGCGAACGGAGCGATGGCACCTCGGCATCGCCCCAGGTGTCCTGCGCTTCGAGGTACGCCTTCAGTTCGGTTCGGGCCGCGCTCGAAAAGGCGGCAGGCGCATCGCCATCGGCGCCGTAGACGCTGTTCTTCGCCTCGCAAAACGCCTCCGCGTTGGCGGCTTCAAACGCCTGCTGGGTGGGGCGGTGCCACGTCCAGCGAAGGTTGGTGCGCAAGGGATCGTTCAGTTTGGTGTCGGTCATCGGAAGCTTCTCAGAGGCTGGGGTGGCGCGGGGCGAAACGTGTTGGGTCCGGCGGCGGCATTCAGCAGCGTCAACCGCAGGGAGCGCCCGGCGAACTGCGGACAGTTCAACGCGGCGGCGCCGTTCATCGCGGCGCAGTTCATCGCGGCGCCCTCCAACGCGGCGCCGTTCATCGCGGCGCCGTTCATCGCGGCGCAGTTCATCGCGCGGCGGCCAGGGGAACGCTCTGCTCGAGCAGGTCGTCGATCGGCGCGAAGCGGTTGGCGAGCTCGCCCACGACGCTCGCCGTGTCCTGGCCCATGCGTTCGCCGAAGAGCGTGACGTCCAGCACCAGGTTGTTGATGGCCATATCGAGCACGGCGGGCTCGTCCGTTTCAACGGCGCGCGCGTCCTCGCTGTTGTCCACCGTGCCGATCAGCCCGCGCGTTTGGTCGACGACGAGCACGAGCTTGTGGTCCCAATGGGGCGAGAGGTCGTCCTCGCGCAGCCCGTAGCTCAGGCAGCGTGCGTCGAGGGGCGGAAGCGCCGTAAATGAGAACGCGATCGCCGAGACGCCGCGTTCTTTGGCGCGGCTGATCGTGGGAGCCAGGCGACTTGCCTCGCGTCCCCAGAGCGAGAGGTGCACGCTCGACTTCGCGTCGTCGATCATCGACGCCGCGCGGTCGAGAATCGCGTCGTAGCCCGTGAGCGTCCACGTGCTCGCGTCCGGGACGTTGGAGCGAATGCGCTCGAAGGAGCGCTCCAGCGATTCGAGGCGCTGCGTGAAACGTTGGTTGAGCATCTGCAGCAGCTGGGACGGAGCGATCGGTGAATAGCGCTTTGGCTCGGACGAGACGGCGCGAATCGCGCCCGTCGCCGCGAGCCGCTTCACCACGGCGTAGATGGCGGAGCGGGGCACGCCCGCCCGGGCGGCGATCTCGTAGCCGGTGGCCGGGTGGGCTTTGAGCAGTGCGACGTAGGTGCGCGCTTCGCTCTTTGTGAACCCGTGCTCGCTCAGGGCAGTGGTGACTTGGTCTTCGACTTGGCTCATGGGGCAGGGCTGGGCTGAAAGCGTCTTGACGGCGGCGGGTCCGCCTGCAATGGGTAGTAACTCATTCATGAGTTACGTCAATGCGAGAACCTGCGAAAAGGCATTTTGGGGTGTTTTTGCCCTGATTTCGCTGTTTTTCGTGAGCCCGCTCGCCGCGCAGGATTCGTTGCCGATCGAGCCGGAACGCGCGGAGGAGCCCCCGGAAGACGTGTCGGTTGACACGCCGGTGCCTTCTTCTGACACGGAAATGGCACCCAGTGAAGCGAACGCGGCCGAGCCCGCGGCGCCGACCGAGCCCGCAGCTCAGGCGGGCGCTGAGCCGACGCCGCCGCCGCCCGCCGAGAGCGCGCCGACTTCGCCGCAGCTGCAGCCCACGCAGCTACAGCCGCAGCCAGCCGATGAGGAAGCCTCCGAGGCCGAGGCCGAAGAGCCCCACGTTCGCTCGAACCGTTTCTACTTCGGCTCGTATGGCCGTATCTCGGCGGCTTCGAACCTCGACGGTGGTCTTGGCCAGAACAGCAACATCGTGGGCTTTGGCCCACGCATCGACGAGGACGTGTACGCCGAGCTGGAGCTCCGCCGCGAAGACATTCTCGCGCCGGGCGTGCGCTCGAAGGTCGTCGCAACGCTGGCCCTTTCGGGACCGCTCTTTCACCTCGACGGCGAGTTCGACGAAAACCTCGCCGTGCGAAACCTCTTCGCGGAGATCGACGGCGCGCTTCTTCCGGGCCTGTCGATCTGGGCCGGCTCACGCATGGTTCGCGGCGACGACGTCTACCTGTTGAACTTCTGGCCCCTCGACAACCTCAACATCGTCGGCGGCGGCGTGGGCTACCGCTACCAGCGCCTGATGTCCTTTCGGCTTCACGTCGGCATGAACCGGCCGCGCGATCCCTTCTTCCTGCAGACGCGCGACGTCGTGGCGCGCCGCGGCTTCGAGCCGGCGCGCGTGTCGCTCCTCGATCGGCCGCGCGTGGTTACGGCGCTCCGTTCCACGATCTACCCGATTCAGCGCCCGGACTTTGGCGTGAAGGTCGTGCTCTACGGCGAGCTTCATCGCCTGCCCTCCGGTGAGCGCACCCTCGAAAACGGCGACGTCGAATCGCTCCCGAGCGACGGCGGCTACCTGCTCGGCGCGCAGGTTGGTCTTTGGCACAACCGCGAAGGCCGCCCCGGTCCGACGGGTGCCCATACGGAGCGAAGCTTCATCAACCTCTTTGCACGCTACGCACGCGGCCTCGCCGCCTACGACACCTTCGACGCGCCCTTTCGAAACGGCCGGGTCATTCAGTCGGATAGCGCCAGCGAACTGCTCTTCGCCGCGAGCGCGAGTTTCGAGTACGCATGGTTCGGCGTTCAGGTCGGCGCCTACTACCGCCGCTTTCGCGACGCCGACGTGAACGGCTTTGCTGGCGGCGCCTACAACGAAGGCACGATCAACCTGCGGCCCCAGTTCTTCTTCGGCGACTTCGCCGGCGTGAGCGTCGACCTTTCGTACCAGGCGCTCGCCCTCGCGGCCCTCGACGAAACGAACGGACAGCCGCTTCGCGGCGGCATCACGAAGCTCGGCTTGATCCCCTTCATCAGCCTCGGCGGTCGCGGCACCTTCGCCCGTCCGCGCCTTCGCCTTATCTACTCGCTCTCCCTTCGCGACGAAGACGCGCAGCGCCTTTACCCCCTTGAAGATCCCCGCAGCCAAAGCAGCGTGGAGCACTTTCTCGGCATCGGCGCCGAGTGGTGGTTTGACAGCACGAGCTACAACCTATGAGCGCGAAATCGATTTGCCGGCTCCTAAGCCTTTCCCTCGCCCTGGCGTGCACGCCTTCGGAAATCGCCGAAGTGCAGCGCGTGGAGGTGAACACCAACGTCGAAGACTGGCGCGACGAGGTGATCTACCAGTTGCTCACCGATCGCTTCGCCAACGGTGAAGCTCGCAACGACTTCCGCGTTTCGCCCGGCGATCTCGCCCGTTACCAGGGCGGCGACTACCAAGGCATCATCGACGAGCTCGACTACCTCGAGGACCTCGGCGTGACGGCGATCTGGATCAGCCCGATCGTGCTCAACGTCGACTTCGACGCCGGTGTCGACGCCTACCACGGCTACTGGCAGGTGGACATGGAGCGTCTGAACCCGCACTTCGGCGACCTCGCGTCCCTGCGCGCGATGGTCAACGCGTGCCACGCGCGCGGCATCAAGGTCATCGTCGACATCGTCACGAACCACATGGGCCAGGTGTTCTACTACGACATCAACCTGAACGGCCGGCCCGACGAAAACGTCTTCGGCAGCGGCAGCACGAGCCCCCTTGGTCGCGTCACCGAGTACGACCCGGACTACGACCCGCGCGGCATTCAGGCCTTCACGTCCCTTGGCGAAGCCGGCGCTGCGCCGATCGCCTTCTTCGACATGCCGGACATCTACCGCGTGCCGCCGGGCCCAGCGATCTTTCGCCGCCCCGAAGCGTACAACCGACGCGGACGGGTCACGAGCTTCGAAGACGGCGAGCAGGTGGTGTTCGGCGACTTTCCCGGTGGCCTCAAAGACATCAACACGCGCAACCCGGACGTGCGCGACGAGCTGATTCGAGTCTTCACCGAATGGGTGCTGCTCACGGACATCGACGGCTACCGCATCGACACGATCAAGCACGTCGAATACGAGTTCTGGGAGGTCTTCGCGCCGGCCCTTCGGCAGCGTCTTGCCGCGGCCGGCAAGGAGAACTTCCTGCTCTTTGGCGAAGCCTTCGACGGCAACGATGCCCTCGTCGGCAGCTATACGATGCCCGGGCGCCTCGACTCGGTCTTTTACTTCCCACAGAAGTTCCAGGTCTTTGGCGACGTCTTCATGCGCGGCGGGCCGACGACGAAGATTCAGGAGCTCTACGAGCAGCGCGCCATCAACTACGGCGACCGCCCCCAGCCCGGCGGCATCGGCCTCTCGCCCCACGACGCGCTCATCAACTTCATCGACAACCACGACCTTCCGCGCTTCCTATTTGAAAGCAACGACGTGCGTTCGCTGCGTGCGTCCCTCGCCTTCCTGCTGACGCAGGATGGCGTGCCCTGCATCTACTACGGCACGGAGCAGGACTTCAGCGGCGGCAACGATCCGGCCAACCGCGAAGTGCTTTGGGAAACGGGCATGCCCCGCGACGGCGAGACCTTTCAGTGGATCGCCCAGCTGACGCGCATTCGGCGCACGTACCGCGCCCTACGCCGCGGCGACTTTGTGATTCGTTGGGTCACGCCGCGCACCGGCGACGAGCAAGACGCGGGCATCGTCGCCTTTGAGCGAACGATGGACGAAGGCGACTACGCCCTCGTCGTGATCAACGCGCAGGGCCGCAAGCGAAGCGAATCGAGCGCGCGCACCCTCGGCGGCGAAGACATGGTGGTGGGCGCCGCCCCCGGATCGGTCTTGGTCGATGCGCTCACCGGCCAGCGCTACACCGTTTCCGGTGCGGGCCAGCTCAACGTGGCCGTCGATCCCTTTGGCGCCGTGATTCTTGTTCGCGAAGCGGACTACCAGGAGTAAGCATGACTGCACGACGACTTCTCACCCCCCTTGCGCTTGCCGTTCTGACGCTGCAAAGCGCGAGCGCGAAAGCCCAAGTGGACCGATCGTTTTCCCGACTTGTCACGGGCAACGGCCACGCCGTGGTCAGCTTCGAACGGGAAAGCGCGCGCATCGACACGTTCATGGAGCACGCCTACCGCTTTCATGAGCCCCGTGAAGATCGCGAAGACCTCTGCTTCGAGGCGGACGAGTCGCGCGACCTTGCGTACGACAGCTACTTCGGCCTTCGCGTGAACGGCGCGGGCACGTGGCTCGGCGACGTGGCGCTCGACGAAGCGAACTACGAGCGCGGCACGAACATCATTCGCGCGGTCCAGCACGTGGGCGAGCTGCGGGCCGAGTCGCGCTTCGCCATGCCCTTTGGCATCGAGCTGCCCGCCCTCGTCATGACGCTCACGGTGACGAACGAAGGCGACGAAGCCGTCGAGCTCGCGCCCTACGCGCTCTTCAACTACCGCCTCGGCAACGCCAGCGGCGGACGCGATCCAAGCGCCGACGGCGAAGGTGTCGCGTGGGATGAAGCGCGCCAAACCCTCTACGAGTACGGCCCGAGCCAGGGCACCTTTGCGTACGCGGCCCTTTCGCCCATCGCCCACGCCACGGCGTCCCTAGGAAGCGCCGGCGCCTTTGAAACGCTGCGCCGCGGCCAGGACCTCGACGATAACCGCAGCGCCGAGAACGTGAGCGACGTCGCGCCCGCCATGCAGGGCGCAAGCGAAACGCTGGCTCCCGGCGCGTCCCGCGAGTTTTCCGTGGTGGTCCTCTGGGCCCTCGACGAAGACGCGGGCCCGGACGTCGACGCCTTTCGCACCTGGCTTGGCGACGACTCGCCCCTCGAGAAGATGCGCGCCGAATGGCAAAGCTGGCACGCCCAGGGCATTGAAAACGGCGCCGAGACCCTTGGTCTGGACGCCGAGCTCTACGACCAATCGCTCGTGATGCTTCGCATGGGTCAGGTGCGCGAAGAGGGCCGCGGCTTCGGTCAGATCCTCGCGAGCCTTCCGCCGGGCCTTGGCTTTGTGGACGCCCAGTGGAACATCTCGTGGGTGCGCGACATGGCGTACGCCGTTGCCGGCCTCATCGCGAGCGGCCACGCGCAGGAAGCGCGCGACGCGCTGGAGTTTCAGCTCGCTGCGCCCCGCGGCCGCCACACCCTGGAGGTCGGCCGTCCCTACCGCATTTCGATCACGCGCTACTTCGGCAACGGCGAAGAAGAAAGCGACTGCAACGCCGACGGTCCCAATATCGAGTTCGACGGCTTCGGGCTCTTCCTCTGGACCCTCGGGCTCTATGTGGATGCGACGGGCGACGAAACGCTGCTCACCGAATACTGGTCCGTGATTCGCGATGAGATCGCCGAGGTGCTCGTATCCCTCGTCGATCCCAGCGGCGTGATCGCCGCCGATTCGTCGATTTGGGAGGTGCACTGGAACGGCCGCCAGCGCCGCTTCACCTACACCTCCCTCGCCGCCGTTCGTGGCCTTTGCGACGCCGCCGCCATGGCTGAGCGTATCGGCGAAAGCGAAAGCGCAACCCGCTTTGCCGACGTGGCCGCCGGGATCGGCCAGGCGCTCGTCACGCGCCACACGGATTCGCGCGGCGCCCTCGGCCAGAGCGCCGAGGATCTGCTCGCGGGCTCCGGTTACCTGGACGCCGCCACGGTGGAAGCCGTGAACTGGGGCGTGATTCAGCCCGAGGGCCGCATCGCCCAAGCAACGCGCCGCGCCCTGCTGGAAAACCTCACCGTCGCGACGGGCAACGGCCTGATGCGCAACGACGACGGCGGCTGGTACGACTCGCAGGAGTGGGTCTTCGTCGACCTGCGCTTGCTGCCCACGCTGCCCCGGGGCGAGCGCCGCACGCAGCTCGATCAGTGGCTGCTCGACCAAGCGCGGGCGAACGACTTGAACGTGTCCGAGCTGCTTACGGCGGACGAGGGCAACTACGCCGGCTCGATCCCCATGGTTGGCTTCGGCGCCGGCGCGTACCTCGTGTCGAACCAGGCGCCCATGGCCGCGGCCTGCGGCGCCTACGCCGACGAAGGCGACGCGCCGCCACCGCCGCCGGCCGATGCGGGACCCGGCGCCGATATGGGCGTTTCCTTCGACGCGGGCACGGTGGATAGCGGAATGCGCGACGGCGGGAGCGGCAGCGGCTCGGACGACGACGATGGCGGCGGCGGATGCGCGGCCTCCAGTGGCGGCGAGTCGAGTCTTCTGCTCTTCGGCCTCTTCATGATCTTCGGCCTTCGCCGCAGGAGCCTTCGATGAAGCACCTAAGCGTACTGAGCATCGCTTTCGCCCTGGTGGCATGCGGCGACGACGACGGGGGCGCCGTGGACGCGGCGCCCGGCGTCGATAGCCGTATCGGGCCCATCGACGCCGCCGCGCCGCCGAGTTTCGACGGCCTCTGCGATGCGACCATCACCTATGAAACGACCGCCTCGACGCCGCGCGTTTTCGTGGGCGGTGAATGGAACGAGTTCGCGCCGGACGCCGACGAGCTCATCGACGACGGCACGGGGCGCTACGCGATCACGTTGCGTCTTCGGCCGGGCATTCACGCGTACAAGCTCGTCGTAGAAGATGGCGCCGATCCATGGCGCTTCGATCCGGCGAACGACTACCGGGTGTTCCTCGACGGCGTTGAGAACTCGGCGCTGCGCGTGCCCGACTGCAGCCGGCCCATCGTTGTGCCCGGCGAGACGACCAACGCCGCCGGCGCCTTCACGGCGAACGCGCGCGTGACCTCCCTGCACGAGAATGCCGGCACGCTCACGATCGAAGGCCTGCTTCGCAGCGGCCGCGACGAGCGCATGCTCAGCGCCGACGAACTTCAGATCACCACGGAGGGCGCGCAGGCGCAGGTAAGCGTCGCCCTGAGCGGGCTTGCGAGCGGCAAGCATACGCTCGTGCTGCGCGCCCGGGACCGGCTGGGCAATGAGAGCGAGCACGCGCTCTTTCCCTTCTGGGTCGAGGAGACGCCCTTCGATTGGAACGACGCGATCATCTACATGGCGATGACGGACCGCTTTCGAAACGGCGACCCTTCCAACGACATCAACCTCGAAGCCGCCACGGGCGCCGGTTTCGTGGGCGGCGACCTTCAGGGTCTCGCGGCGGCGATCGAAGAGGGCTACTTTGACGACCTCGGCGTCAACGCGCTTTGGCTGACGCCCTTCAACCAGAACCCCGAAGGCGCCTACATCGACAGCCAGGGCCGCTTTGAAGTGGGCGGCTATCACGGCTACTGGCCCACGGATCCGCTCGCCGTGGATGAACGGATCGGCGGCGGCGACGCGCTGCACGGGCTGATCGAAGCGGCCCACGCCCGCGGCATTCGCGTGCTCATGGATCTCGTGGCGAACCACGTGCACGAAGACCATCCCTACTACACGCAGCACCCCACCTGGTTCAACGACGGCTGCGTCTGCGGAACCGGCGACTGCGATTGGACGGCGCGACGCCTCGACTGCCTCTTTCGCCCGTACATGCCCGACGTGAACTGGCGAAACACCGAAGCGTCCGAGCGCTTCATCGACGACGCCCTTCGCTGGCTCGAAGACTACGACCTGGACGGCTTTCGCATCGACGCCGTCAAGCACGTGGAGGATCTGGCGATCCTCAACCTGGGCGTGCGCGTTCGCGAGCGCTTTCAGACGGCGGGCACGCACTACTTCCTGATGGGCGAAACGGCGATGGGCTGGGACCCGAGCAACGGACCCTACGACGGCGGCAACCGGGAGAACTACGATACGATCTCCCGCTACATCGGCCCGAACGCCCTCGACGGGCAGTTCGACTTCGTTCTCTACTACGCCGCGTCGCTCCAGTTCCTCAACGACGAACCGGGTCGCGGCATGGCGCACGTCGACTTCTGGAGTCAGGCGAGCATGGAGCGCTACCCGCCCGAGGCGATTATGACCCCTTATATCGGTTCGCATGATGTGCCGCGCTTCATCACCCAATCGTCCCATCCGGGGCAGGCGGGTAACCAGTGGGAGAACCTGCCGCCGCCGCCCTCAAGCCGCGAACCCTATGACCGCATGTACACGGCCTTCGGCTGGATGCTGGCGCTTCCCGGCGCGCCGCTGCTCTACTACGGCGATGAGTACGGCGAGCACGGCGCCGCCGACCCGGATAACCGCCACCCGATGCGCTTTGGCGACGAGCTCAACGACGTCGAGCGCGAGCAGCGCGCGCGTGTGAGCACGCTCCTGCAGGCGCGGCGAAACCTGCCCGGTCTGCGTAGCCGCGACTGGAACACGGTGCTGGCGAACGAAAGCACGCTTGTGGTCGAACGTGGCCGCGGCGACGACGCAGTGCTCGTTATTGTGCACGCGAGCGGACAAGGCGCGGACGTCTCCTTCGACGTTCCCGTCTCCCTTCGCGGTCCGATGGTCGACGTGCTCAGCGACGAGACCTTTGATCTGAATGGCGGCCGCGTGGCCATGCCCGCGCGCAGCGTGCGCTACCTCCGCGCGGTCGACTGAACGATGGCCGAGCTCCACCTCCAAGGAATCGAAAAGACCCTTGGAGGAAACCGCATCCTGAAGGGCATCGACCTGCGTGCGCGGGCCGGTGAGCTCGTCGTGCTCGTGGGCGCGAGCGGATGCGGCAAGAGCACGCTCCTTCGCGTGATCGCGGGCCTGGAAACACCCGACAAGGGCCGGGTGCGGCTTGGCGATCAGGACGTGACGGCGCGCGATCCGAAGGAGCGGGACATCGCGATGGTCTTTCAGAGCTACGCGCTCTACCCGCACCTCAGCGTTCGCGACAACCTCAGCTTTGGCCTTCGGCTGCGAAAGACGGACCAAGCGACCATCGACGCACGCATTGCGGAGGTGAGCGAAATGCTCGGCCTCGGCGAGCTGCTCGACCGCCTGCCGCGCGAGCTTTCCGGCGGCCAGCGCCAGCGCGTGGCCATGGGGCGGGCCATCGCCCGACGTCCGAAGCTCTTTTTGTTCGACGAGCCGCTCTCGAACTTGGACGCCAAGCTTCGCAACCGCGTACGCGTGGAGATCAAGTCGCTCCATCGCTCGCTGAAGACGACGATGGTGTACGTCACCCACGACCAGCTCGAAGCGATGACCCTCGCCCATCTACTCGTCGTGCTCGATAAGGGCGTGGTGCAGCAGCAGGGTTCGCCCCTCGAGATCTTCGAGCGGCCCGCCAACCGTTTCGTCGCCGGGTTCATCGGCTCACCGCCCATGAACCTGCTCGATGCAGACTCGCTTCCCAATACGATGCCGCAGCCGGCGGGTTGCGCCACCGTCGGCGTGCGCCCCCATCAGCTCGCCCTTCACGCCGACGGACTCGGCGCGCACTTTCCGGCGAAGGTGATCGCCGTCGAACCGATGGGCGCGGAAACTTGGGTGCACGGTCAGGTGGAAGGGCAGGGCGCTTTGCAAGGGCCGGGCGGTTCGCAAGGGCAGGGCGCTTCGCACGCTTCCGCCGAGAGCCTCGACGGTCCGGGCCACGTGGTGTGCGCGGTGCCGGGGCACGTGGCGCCCAAGGTGGGCGAGACGCTCTTTTGGTGCGCCGACGAGGACGACCTTCACCACTTCGACGACCGCGGCCAGCGCATCGAATGACGTGGTTCGCGCGATGGCGATGGGCAGCGCTCGTGCTGCTCGGCGTGACCTTCCTGCTTTCCTTTTGGAAGCCGGACGATTCGCAGCGCCTGGTGCTCTGGCACGCCTACGACGAAGGCGAAGCGGCGGCCCTTCGGCAGGTTCTCGACCGCTTCGAAGCGCGCGAAGGCGTGGTCGTGCACGACGTTCGCCTTCCCTTCGGCGTGCTCGCATCGCGCCTCGAGTCCGCGGTGCGAACGGGAAACGGGCCCGATCTCTTCATCGACGCCCATGAGCGCATGGAGCGCTACGTGGCCGGCGCCGTCGTGCAGCCCTTCGACCCGTCGTCCGCATTAAACGACGCGCTGGACGAACTGGAGAGCGCCCACGTCGACGCGCTGAGCCGCGCCGGTGCCGTCTACGGCGCGCCCCTTTCGGCGAAGGCACTGGCCCTCTACGTGAACCGAACGCTGGCGCCCGACGTGCCGGCCAACGCGACCCTCGACGAGCGCCTTCGCGCTGGCTTTCCCGAAGGCGTTTGGCCGCTGATCACCGAAGCGGAGAACGCCTACTACGCGGCGCCGTTCTTTCATGCCTTTGGCGCGCGCCTCTTCGACCCGGCCCTGGTCTTCGAGGATGCACGCGTCTTCGAAGAAGCAGGCGTCTCCGAGCGCACGGGCGGCTACGAAGCCGCGAGCGAAGCGGGCGCGGCCGCCCTCCAGCGGATCGCCACGTACTTTCGCGAGGGCCTGCTTCCGCCGGAGCCGTCCGGCGCCCTGGTGGGCCAGCTCTTCGGAAGTGGGCAAGCGGCGTACGCCATCAGCGGACCGTGGCTCGCGCCGCAGCTGCCCGACGATCTCGCGTACGACGTGCTGCCCCTTCCGGCCCTGGACGGCGCCGGTGTGCTTCAGCCCTACGTGACGCTCGAAGCGGTGTTTCGCGCGGCGCGTTCGTCCCATCCGGCGTCGACGGACCTCGCGGCCTTTCTTGTGGGCGAAGAAAGCGCGCTCCTGCGCGCGCGCGAAGGCCGCCAAGTCGTCAGCCATCGGCGCGCGTGGGATTCGCTGGCGGACGAACCTCAGCTCCTCGCCTTTCGCCGCGCCGCGGCTGGCGGCATCGTCATGCCTTCGCACCGCCGCATGAGTCAGGTGTTCGAACCGACTACGCGCGCGATCCGCGAAGTGGTTCGCGGCGGCGGGTCGCCCGAGGACGCGCTGGATAGCGCCCAGGCCCGGTTTTTACGCTCCGTTGAAGCGCTGCCGGAGGCGCGCGACCCGGCGCCGGCGCTGGTGGTCGTCGGGCTCTTGCTCCTCCTCGTGATGGTGCAGATTGCGCGCCGCATGCGCGACGCCACGTTTCGCACAACGCTGGCGGCCTCGCGCCCGGCGTACCGCTACGTCGCCCTTGCGGGCGTCGCCGTCTTGCTCTTGGTCATCGGACCGCTCGTCGTCGGCGCCTTCATGAGCCTTTTTGCGACGGACGGCGTTTCCTTTCGCTACGTCGGGCTCACCCACTACGCCTCGATTCTGAGTGCGGACGGACTTTCGCTCTTTGCGAACGGTTCGTTCTGGCGCGTCCTTCTCATCACCCTCGTCTGGACGGCGCTCAACCTCGTGCTGCACGTGGCGATCGGTGTGGCGCTGGCGCTGGCGCTTCACCGACCGGGCCTCAAGTTTCGAGCGCTCTACCGCGTGTTGCTCATCGTGCCTTGGGCTGTGCCCAACTACGTCACGGCGCTTTCGTGGAAGGGCATGTTTCACAGCCAGTACGGCGCGGTGAACGCGCTCATCGAAGCCGCCGGCGGCGAGTCGATTCAGTGGTTCAGCCGATTTGCCACGGCCTTTTCCGCCAACGTCACGACCAACGTTTGGCTGGGCTTTCCCTTCATGATGGTGGTGGCGCTGGGCGCGCTCTCGTCCGTACCCAAGGAGCTCTACGACGCCGCGAAGGTGGATGGTGCCACGCCCTGGCAGCGCTTTCGCTACGTGGCCTGGCCCATGCTTTGGCCAACGATGATTCCCGCCATCGCGCTCGGCGCCGTATGGACCTTCAACATGTTCAACGTCGTCTTCCTCGTCAGCGGCGGCGAACCCGGCGGCTCCACGGAAATCCTCGTGAGTGAAGCGTACCGCTGGGCCTTCACGCGCGGCGCCCGCTACGGCTACGCGGCCGCCTACGCCGTGCTCATCTTTGGCGTTCTTTGGCTGTCGACCCGGAGCCAGGTCGTGCGAAAGGCGCTGCAGTGACGGTCGCGAGCGATAGCGCCGGTACGCCGCGTGCGTCTGGGAAGACCCGCGACGCCCTGCGAAGTGCGGCGATTCACGGCGTGCTCGCGCTCGCCACGGCCTTTGCCCTCTACCCCGTGCTCTGGGTGCTCGCGACGGCCCTCAGCGGCGACGTGCTCCCTGCGGGGCGGGTCGTGCCCTTGCCCCAAGACGCCACGCTCGAGCATTTCGCGGCGGTGCTCGGGGCCGGCGACGGCGTGTTCTTCGTGCAGCTCGCGAACTCGCTTCTCATCGCCGCCACCACGTCGATCGTGGCGGTGCTCATCGCCGCGCCCGCGGCCTACGCGATTTCGCGCCTCGAGTTCGTCGGCAAGTCGGCGTCGCTGCGCAGCTTGCTGGCCACGCAGATGTTTCCCGGTGTGGCCGCGGCCATTCCGCTCTACTTCTTGCTGAACGCGATGCACCTGCTCGACACGCGTTTCGGCCTCGTGCTGGTCTACGGCTCAACGGTGGTGCCCTTTGCAATCTTTCAGCTGCGCTCGGCCTTTGACGCGATTCCTATCGAGCTCGAAGAAGCCGCCATGGTGGACGGAGCGTCGCGCTCGGAAGCGTTCTACCTCGTTGTGCTTCCCGCCGCGCGACCGGCGCTCGCGGTCACCACGCTCTTTGCGTTCATGACCGCATGGAACGAGTTCATTCTCGCTGCGACCTTCCTCTCCGATGAGTCGCGTCTGACCCTGCCCGTCGTCCTTCAGCGCTACGTGGGTGAGCACAGCGCCAACTGGAATGCCTTTGCCGCCGGCGCGATCTTGGTGAGCATCCCGGTGATGGCGCTCTTCTTTAGGCTGCAGCGCCACCTCGTGGGCGGGCTGAACGCCGGGGGCGTCAAGGGATGAGGGCGGCCGTCGACGGCGAAATCGCGGAGTGGCATCGCGCCGCGAAAGCCATGGGCATCGACGCCCACTACCGCGATGGCCTGGGCGTGGATCGCTGCGCGCCCCTGGAAACGGTACGGGCTGCGATGGCCGCGATGGGTGCACCCGTGAGCGACCCGCAAAAGGCACGCCTCTGGTGGGAGAGTGAACGGCGCCGCGAACCCGCCATCCTCATCGACTGGCGCGATGGTGGCGCAGCGTGCGGCGAACGCGGCGCCGCGTACGACCGAGCGTACGGCGACGGACGCGCGCAGCGCTTCGCTGCCACGAAGCCGCACCCCGCGTCCGCGCAGCCGCGTGTGGGCGCCTTTCTGCCGCTCTATGCGCTGCGATCCAAGCGCAGCCTGGGCATTGGCGACCTTTCCGATCTGGGCGCGCTCGCCGACATCTGCCGCCAAGCCGGCTACCGCTTCGTCGCCACCCTGCCGCTCTTCGCCGTCTACGCTGAGCGCTCCGGATCGGACGCCGACCGCTTCGACCCGAGCCCCTACGCGCCGATTTCGCGCACCTTTTTCAGCGAGCTCTTCCTCGACCTTCGCGCGCTCCCCGAGTGGCAGGAAAGCGCCGGCGCGGAAGCGGCCCTTCGCGCGCTGGCCGACGAAAACGCCTCGCCCTACGTCGACTACGCGAAAGTGGCCCGCATCCGTCGCACGCTCCTTGAGCCGCTCGTAGAGCGCGCCGGCGACTACCTCACGAACGCCCCGGCGGACGTGCTGGAGTACGCCCGCTTTCGCGCACGCGACGAGCGCTCGCTTCGCTACCACCTCTACGTGCAGCTCCGCCTGCGCGAGCAGCTTCAGGCGCTGAGCGAGCGCGCCACGCTCTACCTGGATCTACCCGTCGGCGTGCACCGCGCCGGTTTCGACGCCGCGCGCTTTTCGGGCGATTTTCTGAAGGGCTTCTCCGCCGGTGCCCCGCCCGACGCCATGTTTCCGAGCGGCCAATGCTGGGGGATCAGCGCGCTCGATCCACGCGGCGCGCGCGAAAGCGGGTACGCATCGCTGCGCGCTTCGGTGGAGACGCTCGCGCGCTACGCCAAGCTAATACGGCTCGACCACGTCATGGCCCTGCATCGCACCTTCTGCGTGCCCGACGGCGCCCAAGCGAACGAAGGCGTGTACATCCGCGCGCGAAGCGAGGAGCTCTACGCAGCGCTTCTCTGCGCCGCCCAGGGCGGTGGCGCATCCCCCGTGCTCATCGGCGAAGACTTGGGCAACGTGCCCGATGAGGTGAGCGGCGCGCTGCGCGAGCACGGCATTCTCGGCATGCATGTCGCGCAGCTGGACCCATCGCTTGCGGCTTCAGGCTCGGTCAGCGCCAGCGTGAATACGCACGACCTCGCGCCCTTCGCGTCCTATGCGCGCGGCGACGATTTGCGCGACTACGCCGAGCTTGGCTTCATCGATCCGGACGACCTTGCCTCAGCGCTGAATGCTCGCGGGGCCCTCTGCGGCGACCGCACCTACGCGTCCGTTCGCGACGGACTCCTTCGCGGCTCTGCTTCCCACGTCGTCATCAACCTGGAAGACGAGTGGGGCGAACGACGGCCGCAAAACACGCCCGGCACGTCAACGGAGCGCCCCAACTTCTGCCGGCGCGCCTCCCAAACGCTCGAGGACATCGAGTCTTGGTTCGTCAGATAGATCCAACCGCCATGGGTCACCCCATGGAGAACGAACGCAGTGCTTCGAGCAGGAGGCGCGTTTTGGGCGCGCGCCTGGCGGACGCGGGAAAGGCGATGCGCACGGCATATGGGCGCGTTCGGTACTTCGGCAGCACGGGAATCAGCGTTCCCGCTTCGTACAACGGGACGGCCAGCCGACGCGCGAGCACGCCGATCCCCACGCCTGCGAGGCATGCATTCATCAACGCGCGGCTGCGGGTCGCCGAGAAGTGTCCGATGATTCGCAGCGGCCGGTTCGAGCAGGACGACCAGGTGTGCGACGCGACCGAGCTTCGCGCCGGCGCCAAGCGTTACTGCAAGACCTACGGCATGGGGACGCTCGACGAGACGATTCATCATTGGGAAGCGCCGCGCTTCTCGGTCTACAGCGTCAAGAACGCGATGATGCCGATCCGCGACCACGTCGCGGTCATGGCTACCCTTCCAGAGAATGGCGGCACACGCTTCCACTGGTGTCACCGCTTCAACTACCGCGGCATGGTGATGCGCTTTGCCTTCCCCGGCATGATGCTCGGCATGATGAACCACGGCTTAGCAACGCTGGCCCTCGAGTTTGGGGGCGAACGCGGGCGAATCGAAGCCTGCCCTGTGGACTAGCGGTAGGCGTGCGCCCTCGCGCGCCGGATCGCCGTGTGCAGCGCGCGGTCGCTGCGGTAGCCGAGGGCCCTCGCGACTTCATCGACGGCCGTGTTCGAACCGTCCAGCAATGTCGAGGCGGCGCTTAGGCGGTAGATCAGCAGTTCGCGACGCAGGCTCGATGGTAGCCAGTCTGGGCTGTTGCGCAGGATGCGGCGCAGCTGTCGTTCGCCGAGTCCGGTCCGTGCCTCGAGGTCGATCCACCCGGGGTTTTCATGGAGGTGGCTGAACACGTGGGAGAGTGCGCCCGCCACGCGCTGCACTTCCGGAGGGGCCATGGAGGTGGGCATCGCCGGCGGCTGCAGCCCCAGCGCGGAGAGGCGACTCAAGAGAACCGCGCCAATTCTCGCTGCGTCTTCGGGTTGAGCCAGTTCGATCTGCTCCGCGAGCAACCGCCACCAACGAAGGGCGTTTGGACCGAGCGTTTCCCTTCCGGAAGGCGCGTCCCCACCGTTCCAAACGGCCATCAGGAAACGCTGCCGTCGCCCCGTCCATTGCTCGAGCCATTGGTCGCGCCGCTCGAAGGCGAGCGAGCCCGCGTGCACCGCCGAGCCGGATACGGAGGATTCGTAGCGGCCGTCCAAGACGACCGTGAGCGTGTTCTCCGGCACATCGCGAGTGAAGGCGTTGTGAATAAAGTGCGTGTCCGTGTTGAAGCCCTCAACCTCAAGCAACTGAACGGCAAAGCCGGGCGCACGTAAGGTCCGCGACGCCCGCGATTGCCCAGCGCCCAGCGTCACCTTCCGATCAAGGATCACGAAGGGCGATCGAGCGAGCTGCATCGGTCCAAGCTTAGCGTGAATACGCGGGCCTTACGAGAGCCGGCTCGTCCAGGATTGCGTCACTCCTGCGTGGTACGCAGTACCATGAAGCATCGAGCAACGTGCGCGTGCGGACAGCTGCAGGTGTCCGTGGACGGCGAGCTTACGCGCGCCTCCCTTTGCCACTGCCATCAGTGCCAAAAGCGGACCGGAAGTGCGTTTGGCTACCAGGTGAGGGTGGCCAGAAGCGAAGTCACCGTATCCGGCCGATCGACTGCCTACGAGCGAAAGGCCGAGGGCGTTGTGACGCTCCACTTCTGTCCCGTGTGCGGATCTACGGTGTATTGGACCCTCGACGGACTGCCGGACGATGTCGTCATCGCAGCGGGCGCCTTTGCCGGGGTGTCTACGCCGCCACCGCCAACCTTCTCCGTGTACGAAGCCCGCATGCACCCATGGGTCATCCTTCCGGATTCGGTGACGACCCACTGGGAGTAGCGTTGCGACCGTTGGGCCTCGCCCGGCCAACCGTCGAAGCCCATACGCACGAATACCGTGCGCGCGTACCTTGACTGGCGCGATCGGACGGGCGTTTCGCCGCGCTGCCATCAGACGAGCGACGGACGGAGCGTCGAGTCACAAGACCAGGCGTCGCTCGAGCTGGCCGAGTCGATGGTGTTTTGCTTGGAGTCTGAGCACTTCGACGGTTCGGCCGAGCTTCGCGAGCGCTTGAGCAACGTGGCTGCGCGCTACGCGAGCCACTGCGGTCGCTCGGGAAGCGCTGAGCGTGTCGAAGTGCACGAACCCTGCGCGCCAGAGGTGCCTCCGCCGTGCGCCGATCATGCGGGCTCGCCCACGGATATCTTCTTTGGCGGCACGTTTCCTTCACCGTTCGAAGCGCAGCTCGGTGTCGGACCCATCCCGAGGCGATGGGCCGCTAGGGGCACGTTCCGCTCGCCAGCGTTCGTTCGCATCCGTTCCGCGGGAAGCCTGTTGGCGATGGAGGATCATCCCGCCCTGGGATGTACGTGGGCCGAGGCGCGCGCGAGGTGCCGGGCCCGCTAGGGACGAATCCCTTTCCATACGCCACCGCCCTTCACCTGCAGAACCTCCGCCAGCCAGTCCACGGTTGCACGCACACGGCCTGTGCGCCGTAAATCCTCGTGCGTCAGAACCCAGATGCCTCGATGAAACACGGGCAGCTCGCCGCGCGGGGCGACCCGAACGAGCGAAGGGTCGGGTTCGGCCAACATCGTGGGGGCAAAGCCTACGGCGAGACCGGTGCGAACGAGCTGGTACATGCCGAGCGCGCTGTCGCACCGGGCAACGACACGTTCGGGGCGAACGTTCTTTCGCATCCACACCGCTGAAGCGTGATGCGCGTGGGCTTCGTCCCAATCGATCCAAGGCCACGTGTCGATGTCATTCTGCTCTAACAACCGCTCCAGGAGAGCGCGTTCCGCATACGCCGCTTGCTCGAAGAGACTCAGCTTTCGACCCACAAGCGTCTCTTGCGGGTCGTTCGTAAAGCGGATGGCCACGTCTGCTTCGCGTCGCGTCAAGTTCGCGAAGGAAAGGCCCGTCACGAGCTCGAGCTCAAGCAGCGGGTGCTTCTCGCTGAGCTGGACGACCACCGGCGCGAGTGCAGCGAGCATCGAGGGCGAAAGGGCGAGGCGCACCACACCCTCGACCTGGTGATCGCGGCCCACAATTCGTCGGCTGAGTCCGTCGACCTCCACTTCCACCCGGGCTGCTGTTTCGACGAGATCCTCGCCCGCTTCGGTCAGGCGAAGCTTGCGCCCGTCGCGTTCGAAGACGCGCACGCCCATGTCGGACTGCAGTTCGGCGAGCTGCCTCGACACGGTCGCGTGGCTCACACGGAGCGCTTTTGCGGCGGCGCGAACGCTTCCCTCGCGATGAATTGCGAGGGCGAGCCGAAGCTGGGACCACGGAATATTCACGCGGCCTGGTTTGACCAGTTTGGTACGAATACGGACCAAATATGTTCAATGTTGGTCATTTTAATCGTCAAATATGTACCACAAACTGCGTTCGAAGGAAAGAGTCATCATGACCCAACACATCGACCGCTACGGCCCATGGGCCATCGTTACCGGGGCCTCGCAAGGGATCGGTGAAGGCTTTGCTCGCGCATTGGCGAGTCAGGGCTACCACCTCGTGCTCGTTTCGCGGCGTCCAGCGAAGCTTGAAGCGCTTGCCGACACGCTCGCCAACGATTTCGGTGTTCGTGCGCGCGTCGTCGCGAGCGATTTGAGCGTTCCGGGCGCCGCCGCGGGATTGGTCGAAGCGCTCGGCGACCTGGATGTTGGCCTGCTGATCTCCAACGCCGGTGCCGCCCGAATGGGCGGTTTCCTTCAGAACACGCTGCAGGACCTAAGCGCAGACCTGTACCTCAACGCCCTCAGCCACATGCAGCTTGCGCACGCGTTTGGGAGCCGCTTGCGTTCGAATGGACGCCCCGGCGGCATCGTGCTGGTCTCATCGACGGCGGCGCTGCAGCCGATGGCCCTTGGCGGAAACTACGCCGCCGCAAAGGCGTACATCACGACGCTCGGCGAGTCGCTCCACCGCGAGTTTCGCGAGATCGATGTCGACGTCAGCGTTCTTCTACCGGGGCCCACAAACACCCACGGCCTCAACCACCGGGATGATATCGCCATGGGTCAGCTTCCCATGGCCGCCATGAGCGTCGAGCGACTCGTGCGCGAGGGGCTCTCGGCTTTGCGCGCGCGTCGGGCGAGTCACATCGCGGGTTTCATGAATCGATGGATGGCGCGTCTGATGCCACGCCGACTAATGGCGTCGATGTTCAGCTTCATGCTTCGCAAGAACGCCGCGCCCCATCTTCTTCCGACGTCTCCGATCGCCAACGCGCGCCGTCGAGTCGCGACCGGCCAGGGCGCCGCGTAACCGAGTTCAAACCCGATTGGAGTCAACGATGGAAAGCACACTCTTGATCGCGGCCGCATGTATTTGCGTCCCGCTCTTCGCTCTCGGCCTTCGTTCGATGTTGGCGCCGACCCGGATGGCGGAGTCCATGTCCATCGTTCCGCGGGGCGCGGCGGGACTGAACACCGTTCGTGGTGTGATGGGCGGGTTCTTTCTGGCGTGCGTCGCCATGCTCAGCGCAGGACTCGTCACTGGCAACTCGACATGGTTCCTCGCCGTTGCGGCCCTCATGGGTGCGGTGGTCGTCGGCCGGGCCGTGGGGATTCTTCTCGACGGCTTCGACAAGTCGGTCATCCCACCCTTGGTGGTGGAAGTGGTGATCGGCGGCGTACTGATCGCCGCGAGCCTTGTCGGTAAGAGCGGATAGCGCGAACGCGCGTTCGCGCGCGCGTTGCGACGCGTTGACGTTCGACGTGCGAGCCGACGGCGGCTCGTCGCGATTACGGGGATTTTGAGGGTGGCACAGACCATGCTCTGGCGGCTGCCCATCCATAGCCCGTGACGAGCCGTCACCAAGGAGCCCGCATGTTTTCCCGCCCTTTGATTCCCTTCACGCTGTTCGCCGCCTGCGCGCTGCTCGTTGCTTGCGGTGACGATGACCGCGCCCCTTCGGACGGAAGCGTCCGCGTGGAGACGGGCACTTCGCGCCAGGAGTGCCGATCCGAACATCGCTGTGAAAACGGCGCGTGCGAATGCATCACCGGTCCTGCCGGCGACAGCTGCTGCGACCCGGATTTCTGCGGCGAAGACGATCCCCGAAGCTGCACGCAAGTGTGCGCCGTTGGCGAGTGCGACGAACCCGAACCCACGGACGCCGGCGTCGATCGCGACCTGTCCACACCCGAAGTGTCCCTCCCCGATCTTGCGGTTCCCGACGTTTCCGGCGGCACGTGTGAAAGCCCCTGCTGGGACGAGTGCCGCTCGGACCACGGCCGATGCACGGAGATGTGCGGCGGCGGATGCGCGTGCTGGAACGAATGCCGAACGGACCACGGAACCTGCGCAGAGCGATGCGGCCCCGGCGACGTGTGCTGGGGCGAATGCCGAACCGATCACGGAACGTGCGCAGAACGCTGCGGCGCCGGCGACGTGTGCTGGGGCGAATGCCGAACGGACCACGGAACGTGCGCCGAACGCTGCGGCGCTGGCGACGTCTGCTGGGATGAATGCCGAACGGACCACGGAACCTGCGCGGAGCGATGTGGTCCCGGCAACAGCTGCTGGGATGAATGCCGAACGGACCACGGAACCTGCGCAGAGCGCTGCGGCCCGGGCGACGCCTGCTGGGAAGCCTGCCGCACGGACGACCGCACATGCACGGAACGCTGCGGCGGACGCTGAGTTTCGAGCACTATTCGCGCAGATGCGGGCTTCCGGTGCATCGGCGCATTCTTCGCGTGATGGCGCGGCGATTTCGCGGCAGGCTTTGCATGTGCGTTGGTCATGGGCGTTGCTCCTTTTGGCGTGCGGCGGAGGGCCGGAGCCCGCCCGCAGTACCCATGCCCCCCATCAATCGCACCTCCGTTTCGCGGAAGCAGAGCAACCCACTCTGTGGATGGATTTCTCCCATGACTTCGGCGCTCCGGCGACCTACCTCGGGGAGCAGGGCGATGCTCACTACGCTTTCGACTTTTTGCGGGCGACCGTTTCGTTGGAGGGTGACGTGCAGCTGGCGCCCATGTTCGCGTCGGCGCTTGCTGGCAGCGGCCGGTGCGGAGATGGTTGGGTGTTTGCCTCAGCTAACGGTGTCATTGCCGTCGCCGATAGCTTCCTCGGACCTTTGCAGCGAGTTGGGCAGGTTTCCTACGAAGACCTGACGACGCTTATCCTCTCTTATGGCTCGACCGCTCTCATACTCAACCGCGGCCGACTATTTTCCCTTTCCTGCGATTCCCTCGGCGATGCTCGCTTGACGCCGGTTCCCGTCGTCGACGTACGTGACGCGGCTACGGACGGAGACACCGTGGTCGCAATTACCCCGTCAGAGACGCACATCCGGATACGCGATCGCGGTTGGTCACCGGTGGATGTCGGCTCTGAGGTGCCGGAAAGCGTCTTTGAACACGAAGGCGAACTCATCATCGCGACCGATTCGAGGTGGTTGAAGATCGCGAACGATGGGTCGCTCGTTCCCGTTCCGCGCGGTTTGCGTCAACGGACAGTCGCCGTATCGCAAGAAAGACGGCACAGAGATCGTCGATTGGCGCAAACGGCGATGCAGCTTGCTGGAGTTCGGCCGCTAGCGAGAGGCCCCGAGGGATCGGTCGTGTATTGCGACGCCGACCTCGGCCTTATGGTGAAGTTTGCTTCCGGCAGCACACAAGCCGTTGACGCCGAATGCGAGGTGGTGCCGGCGCCCGATTCGCTCTTCGCGATTCGACGAGGCCGCGTAGGCCATCTGGTCATCGATCCGGGTGCTGAAACGGTGATGTTTCAGGATCGGGCGTCGCTACCGCGCAATGCGGGCGCAGTCGCCGTGTCCGATGAGTGGTTGCTGCTTTGGCAAAGCGCCGGATGTGCGTCCTCACTGTGCTGGCTACGGCTGGCAACGGGCGAGCTCAACCCATTCGCATCGGTCCGACGGGATGCTCATCAAATCGGAGTGGGTGAGGCGTTTGTCCGGCACGATGGGCGCTGGCATCGCGCGTCGGCGGGGTCTAACTATCTCGACTTGCTACCGTCCCCATTTGACGAACACATCGTTGTCGGTGGCGACGGGAGCCTATGGACTCACGAGTCCAACTCTCGCAACGAGGTCCGTCGCCTGCTCCGCCTTGGAAGCTCGGGGACACAGCGAATCGAAGTGCCCGATGGCTGTCGGAGCTACTGGGTCGAAAGTGAATCCTCCGTCTTGGTCAGGGAGCATGCAACGGGGAACTACTGGCGAACAACGGATGGTGGGGGATCGTGGCATTCGGTTCGGCGAGACCCGCGCGTACGCGGCTACGCCTTCAATTACCCGAGCTATGACGTTCGCGGCGCCTCATGCCGCACACCTTGCGCAACGGACGACGGCCTGCTCGACACCGCTCCGCCTTCGTTCCAGCAGAGTTCGATTCTGGGACTCGAGACCGCGCCCAGGCGTGACGAACGGGACGCGACGGGATCGTTGCGGTGTACGGACGAAGGAGACGCGTATCCGGGTGAAGAATCGGCGTTGGGGCGCCTCTCTATTTCGCAACGTAGGCCGCAACGAGCCGTCGTGCGTTGGCGCGGCCTCGACTCCCGTGGGCGGTTCATGGGCGAGACCGAGACGTCACAGCAAGACGGAATAGGGCGAGCTCTCTCAACGTCGCGGCATGCGATCGTCTACTCTCTCACTCGGTTCGAGCCAATCGGCGACGGGCTTCGCGCCCTCCAGCGAAGCCTTCGACGGTCGTTGACAGAAGGCGCGGACGTCGAGCTGCTGGATCAAGAGGTTAGCACCGTTCTCCTGCGGACCGACGGATCGGGAGCGTGGGCCCGGGGAACGTCCGGCAATGGAGGATCGTTAGGAGCTTGGGACGAACACGGTGTAAGGCGCGGCGAGCGCCGGTTTGCCGAAACGGGCTATCCAGCGCTCGTTGGTGAGCTGCCTGCGATGTTCTTTCCCTGGGACGCTGGAAACTCTGCGGGCTCGCTTGCCTTTCTCGATCCGTCCACGCCACCCCGCGAGCTTCAGCTACCTTTGCCAATGGAGAGCTGCGTCGGAGCGGCTCGTCACGATGTGGAATGGTATCGAGTTCCAGGCTCCTCCGTTGGGCTTGGTGTGACCTCCGCAGTCGTTGTGCGCCACGGCGACGAAATGTGCATTCGATCCGTCGAACCCTCTCATTACACGCGATCTGAGCTGCATTCCGTGGGCGACGGCGGATTTCGAGGACTTCAGTCGCTTCCTCCTTTTGAGAGAACGGTGCTACAGGTCGATGAAGTAGATGAACGGACTCGGGAAACCCTGGAAGACGCACGTGTCCTTCTCGACAGCGCCTGCTTTGCTCGATTTCCAGACTTCGAGGGCACACTTACGATTCGCGTTGACCGCCACGGACACTTGCGAGGCGTTCGTCAACGCTCGCTCCCGCGAACTCTGCGAATCTGTGTCGCGCGCACGTTCGAAGGTAAGGCAGTCGATCTGGCCCTCGCGGGTGGGACGTTCCGGTACGAAGTTGCCGAGGCGCGACCGACCATGCTGCAGCCGATCCACTGTGAGATATATCGCCAGCCCTAAGCCACTTCTGCAAGTCGGTGTTCGGCTTACAGTAAACCCTTGAATGGCGTGTGCTTGTAGTATTTCGGGCGCGAGTCGAGGCGAAGGTGAAGCCAAGGCACGCCGCCGCCGGCGGTGCTGACCCAAAGTGTTCCTCGGTCTGATTGGCGCCAAGTGTTGATCGCTTGGGCCAGGGCGAACCAGATCGCGTCGATCTGTGCTGCGTTCGCCGCGCGGATCCATGAGCCGAGGTGGCCGAAGTGGGCTTCGTCGCCGTCCCTCGCGGGAACGACCAGTTCGGCGTCTCCGCGCAGGCTCAAAAAGGTGCGGGTGAGTCCTGAGCCTGTGCGCAGGTGGTTTGCAAAGGGCGCGGCGTTCACCCGTCGGTTCGCGAGGTTGGGTGCGGGCAGGATGACGAACTCGAAGGTCGGGTCTTCGTCGGGTGGCCAGGGGCAGCATTCCCAGAAGTAGGCGGCGTGGTCTGCGTTTTGGAGCGTCGTGGTAAGGGCGGCCCTCACTTCGGCCTGGAGTTCGAGTGCGTCGCAGAAGGCCGACCAGCGGAGCGGGCTTCCATTCACCAGAACGCGATGGATCGGCCCTTCGAGCGTGATGGTGATCATGGCTTCCTTTCTGTGAAGGAACTCCCTCACAAGCGGTAGTTCCGGTTTTGGGGTCGGCGGATAAGACTATCGAGACGTCCGTACGTGAGCATTCATTTCCCGCTTTGCAGCTTCGCTACGGTACGGAACGGCCGATGCCTCTTCTGGGGACGAGAAATGCGACTCGATAGGCCCGCCATCGACGGCATGCGCACGCACTTTGCCGTTCAATCGATCCCTCTCTGGGAGGTAACGCCGTAGTGGCGGCCCAGACACGTTTGCTGACGTGTCCGGGCCTGGACTTCGCCGCAGAACGGCTGCTACAGGAGCTTGGCACAATCCCTGCTCTGTCGGCGTGCATGCCACGGAGAATCCCTATGCCTCGCTTTTCGCTTCGATGTACTTCATCCACCCGAGTTGCAGACTGTCGCGGGTCCGCTCGCCTCTCCGCGACAATGGTACTTGCGCTTTCCGGTGCACTCTTCGCGTGCGGGTCGACCGCGCCGGAAGTCGCCCCGCCCGTCACCAGTCGCGCATGTTTTCCGAACGACGGTTCGGCTTCGCGCTCACCGGACGGTCGATTCGCGTTGCAGACCCGCACGTCCAGCGGTCGCGTGACGCAGACCCTATGTGGCGTATCGGACGCGGGTCCTACGGAGATCGTCCTCGAGCAGGAGGCGCCCTCCTTCTCGGAGGTGCTGGGGATCTATGAGCTGCCAGGCGCGACCAGTACGTCCTACGTTGTGGCCAAGATCGATGGCTACGACAACGGGCATTCTGCCCTAGTGATGCATGCCTTTTCGTTGGGAGAAGGCGGCGAAGTCGCTCCCGTTTGTGGCTTCTTTCCGAACGCGCTTTATGGCGTTTCGGACCATGGTTCGTTGCTCTATCTGGCTGTGCCGAGTGCCCCCGAAGGCCGAACCATCGAGCTGGCCGACGACGTTCGGGCGCTCGTTCTTTCGATCGGCGCACCGGACGGGAGCACCACGCTTCGCTTTGCGAAGGAGACGGCCGTATCGAACGCCGCTCCGTGCATCGGACCAAACACCGACGTCGATCTCGAGCGTTTCGAAAACGTCGCTCGGCTGTTGGAAGAAGGCAGCGAGGCCGCGCCCTGGCGTCCGCTCGCCACCAGCCAAGGCGATACGGACTCCGCGCGGATTGAGCTCTTTGGCGACGGTCGACTTCGCGTAGGCGATATCGAAGCGCGCGTGGAGATGACCGGCGCTTCCGTATTCTGGATGGAGCGGCAGGCCGCGGTAGCGTGGGTCGAGCTGGACTCGACGCGTGGCCAACGGGCCGTTCTCGTAACCCTGCCCGTCAACGAGACGGAAGATCCGCCCAATCGCTACCAACTCTTCCTGCTGGAAGACCAGGCTCTTCGCCGAGTGTTCGACCAAGTGATCGGCGCCTACGGGGTGCAGCCGGTGCGCTTTCCAGGCGATGGAAGCCTTCGCTACAACGACGACAGCTGGGCGGCCTGCCAGCGCGAAGACACCCACGAAGAGGAAGTGGAGCTCCTTGAGCACATCTACCAAATGACCCCCAACGGCATGTCCGAGTTCGGCACGGAGCCGACCGGCGAGCATTTCAACTGCAACCAGCTCGCCGGTTAGGCCGCTGCCACACACGCGGCGAGCCCACGAGGGCACGAAACGCATTCGGTGCGCTCAGCCGCGAAGGATTCGCGGCTGAGCGCGGGCCGGGCCCACGCTCTTCCGACCTAATCGACGTCGATGGGTAAGCGTTAGCCAGACGGCGTCGACGCTCTTTGCAACACAACCACCCGGCTGTCCACGTTCAGCACTTGAGGGCCGTTCTCAGGTGCAAATAGCGGCGTTGACCAGTGGACATGACCGCAAACGACCAGCCCCTGCAGACCGCTCACCGCTTCACCCACTTCGGCGCTCCCTCGCTGCTCCCTCTTTCCATCCGGGCCTTGATGGAGGACGAGGAGATCGGGTCGCTCGCGGACGACAAGCTCAACGGCGGCTAAGAAGTCCCCTTCCGATCGGCGCCCAGCCTTCTTTGGGTCACCCATGATTTCGCCCACTCCGCCGAACCGAATGCCATCGAGCTCGACGACGTCGCCGTCGATGAGGTGCACACCTTCATGCGACTCAAGACGCGCTCGCTCACGTGCCGTACCAAAGCGGTCGTGATTGCCCTGCACACCCGCGACCCAGCGAAAGCTCTCGGCGAACGCTTCCCACACTTCCCGAACGTCACCCGACGCGCCGCGAACGTCGCCTCCCGGCGCCGAATAGAGGTCGCCAGCGAGCACAATCCCCGTTCGCTCCGGGTATGGGAGAAGGCCGCGTTCGGCGAGTTCGAGCAGCTCGTCGACAAGGTGAACGCCGAGCAACGTGTTTGCGCCCTCGTTTCGCCACGAGGGAACCACGCCTTGAAGGTCGCTGGCGCAAACAAGCGCATCCACGCCCGCCGGCAGGCCTTCAACCTCGCCTTCGAAGAAAGGCAGGTAGGCAGACTCCGCCTTACCGCGCCCAGCGTTGATGTAGCGAACACGATGAAAAGGTTCGCGGGCTAGGGATTGGACTCTCACTGAACTTAGCGAACTCCCGACAACCACAGGGCGGTTTTAGGGTCGTGCATTAGAAACGAAGCGGTCTGTGACGAGCCCGGCCGCCGCGTTTCTCTGGAAGCGATGGACATCCCCTTATGACCACCCGACGCGTATTTCGTAGCTTGTCGTGCTTGTCGCCTGCCTGGCACTTGCCTCTTCGTGGCTATGGTACCTTAATACGACCGATGGCGAATCAACTGTCAGGTCTCGCGTCAACGCCCTTGCGACCGCTCCTGCTGCTTGCTGTGGTTTCCATGGCTTGTGAGTCGACTAGCTCCCCTTCGGTTACGAAGTCTGCGGCGTCCGAAGCTGCTACACCGGTACCACCGTTCTCAACCCTGTCCATTCGTCGTGGTTCCACAGCTATCGCTCACGGAACGCGCGCGAGCTCCGTGGGTGTTGAGCGCTTAGAACGTCATGCAGCCGGCCACGAACAGACCTGGACCTTCGCACGAGAGCCCGCGGGAGAAGGCCAGCTGGAGGTACGTGTCGCTGCGCCTGATGAGTTAGTTGCGTTGAATGAACACGGTGCTTTGATTCGCCGTGGCTCGGTAATGCATCACTACGGGGCGGGAACGTGGATCGACGCCGCAGGTAACGAGACAGCGATTCCGCTGCATTTCGAAGACGAAGCGCTCGTTCTTCGCGTACCCGATCACGTGATTTCGCAGAGCGTTTACCCGGCCGTGCTTGACCCGATCATAGGAGAACTGAACCTTGCGTTGCGGTTCGCCGCAGAGCCGACGACTGACAGCGTCCGTCTCGATGGAACAGACGGCCTGC
>JBCCRV010000006.1:0-31743 GCA_039201085.1 Myxococcota bacterium
CGCCGGCGCACGTGGGGGCCCCGTACTGTGGACGCCACTCGCTGCGCTTGCGGTCCACGCCACCGCCGCGAGCCGGACCCCAACGCGCCTCTGGGTGAAGCCCCTCTCCCCCGCCTTCTGCTGCCGTCGAACGGGTGAAGAAAATGGGTGGGGGAGCGCCCTATCGATCTCGTGTCTTACGACACAACGATAGGACGCGGGACATAGCCCACGTGACCCCGGCCTAAGGGGTCGTGAACGCGCAACGTCTGGTCCATACGCGCGGGCAGCATCGACCACTAAACCCGTTCGACTGGGTGCCGGTGAACCTGGTCGCGGGTGCGCAACCTGAGTCGGCTGTGTCGCCGGCGGGAGCACGCTGCGCACGCGACTTGCTCCCCTCGAGGTCCAAGTTCATCGCGGGTTGCCATTTCCTCGCCGAAGTAACCGTTGCTGTATTGGAACGTTCACGCCGCCCGGACGATCGTTCATGCCCAGTCGTGCGGAGACCACTAGTTTTCCGTATTTTACCGCTGGCACGGAAGCTGCTGAGGGGCGGCCCCATGACGGCAGAAGATCGATGCATGGGGTTCGGGCGCTGGCGCGCATCGTCCTGGTGCAACACGCGCCGAACGCTCCATTGCGTGAGGAGTCCCATCCGAGCAGAGCAGCTCGAGTTGGTGATAGGTCTCGCAAGCGGAGTCGTGCGATGAGGCGCGCGTCGATTGTGGTGGCGGTTCTATCGTTCTCGTCGACGGCGATGGCGAGCGAGGGGAAGGTGGCCATCTTTTTCGGCCAACTCCTGTTGGCCGGGGTTGGTCTTTCGGCCTTGATGTCGTTCACGGGCGCGGCGCTGAGCATTCTTCACCGGCGAGTTTCATGGGCGAGGCTTCAAGTCACTCTGCCGTTGCTATGGATCGGTTCGCTGCCGGTCTTTCGATATGTGCTTCTTCCTGAAGCGGTCGACGACGTATGGATAAAGTGGTGGGCCATCGTCGTGTTTGCGCCTTCCCTCGTTACAGCTTTGATTGTGGTCGCCGTCGTCTCGCCGAGGAAGGGCGCGAGTGACCGCCGGGAAGAGCAGCCCACTCGCTTCTGATGTGACCCACGCCTCACCCGCGCTCACTTTCTACTGCGGTCGAACGAGTGGACGGGATGCTTCGCTGCTACCGGCGCGGGCGAGTCGAAGTCCGGTCGTGAGGCCGAGCCGGTCGATGCGCGCGTGGTTTCCGTAGAAGAGTCGGCTGCCGAATACGCCCTCGCGAATGGTCTGCATGAGCCACGGTCCGGCGTAGAGCATGACCGCCACGAATGCAGCGCGGGCTGACGCACTCCGTTGCGTGCCTGCGTAGAGGCCGCCCGCGACATTTGCCCAGAAGTGGTAGGTGTCCCCGAGGGGATCGCCGCCGTTTGAGTCGTCGGGATGAAACGGTGCGATGGCCTTGCCGCGTTCAAGCCGTTCTTCGAGGGACATGATGAAGGCGTCGCTGAGGCGAGTGTCGCGCCCGCGGGCGAGCACCCGTGTTGCGATGTGCAGAGCACATGTCGCTTCGAAGAGGTCGCCGCTAGCGATGTGCAGCGCGTGCTGAAGCTGATCACGGATGAGCAGACTGCGCTGACCGTCGAATGCTTGGAGCAGCTCGGAAGCGTGTTGAACTGCGTACAGACTACGAGGTGGCTCGACGATGTAGTCGTCCGTAAAGCAACAGAGAGCAGTGACGAGATCGCTCGCGGGAACGCCGCACAGGTCGAACGATGCAAACTCTTGCGAGCACAGGTCATCCACGAGCCGTGGACCGTATGGGTTGGCTCGAACGTGGTCCGTCCGCTGCTCTTCAACGACCCGAACGTAGTCCTCGAACCGGTTCATCGGCGGCGATGTCGCCACCCCATGAAGGGCCACCGCAAGACGTCTAAGCCGCACTACGATGCCGGACCCTGGTGAAGGTAGTTCGCTCGCCAGAACTCGATTCCGAAACGCGCTTCGCCTTCGGACTCAAGGCCGAAGCGTTCGAGCTCCGCTTCGATCTTTCCCGCGCAACCGAGTGCGAACATACGCCAGTTGCTCAGGCCGGCCAGGACGGGGTGTTCCAGCGTTGCGGGCCTCCGCCCTTCCACGAAGTAGTGTCCGGTGAAGGCGAAGCCATATCCGAGCGCCACACCGATGGGAACGATGAGAGGATTGAAGGTGAGCAGGCTGGCCAATACGGCAAGATCGCCCAGGTCGTGCAGCGCGCGGTTTTTTCGGTGTGTGTGGTGAGCCAAATACGTAGGCCAGTAGTCGTTGAGCTCCTGACGCAGCTTGCGTAACATCGGCGTTCTCCCGTCAAAACCGGCGAACGGAACGGAAGGCGAAAGCATTCCGGCCAGCGGGAGCGGACCGATCGGATAGCAGCGGGTGGCCGTGAGCACCGCCGTGGCGCGCGCGGTGTGAACGGAGGCGATGGATCCGCCAGACTGCCAGTCTACGCGCGCAAGCATGCGGCGAAGGGGATCTGATCGAGAAGCTGAACGCCTTCATCGCCGAGCAGTTCCGGCAGGATCCTGCGCGCGGTCTTTACGAAAGGCTCGCGGAGCACTGGCTCTGCGAATACGCGGGCATGCGCTAGCGTCGGCGTCGGCGTCGCCGAGCCGAGCGTGCATTCGGAATGCTGCTACTCGTCATGATTGGCGGCCAACTGCGTCGGCAAATCAACCGCGTAGAGCTGCCAAAGCTCTTCCACGGGAACGGCGCGTCGGTTCCGCTCCGCGAGCGACGGCCCTTCGAATACGAGAGGCGGGTAGATCGAAAACGCCTCGTCGCCCGCCAGCGCCGCGACTTCGTCTTGCCACCCGGGCCAGCGCCAGTCGGCGTAGAACACCTCGAGCTCCCCCTGAAGAAGCCAAAGCAACCAATCGGAGTAGCCGGCACCGAGACCTTCCCACTCGAGCGTGTCCGGCGAGAGGTAGAACACTTCTCCCCGCTCGCCACCGAAGCATCCGCCGTTGACGGCGAAGAAGCCACCGACGACGTCGTCCCCCACGAGCAGCGCTCCGGTGAGACGAGGCTCCGCACCAACTCGATTCTGATCGACCAGGCCGCGCGGAAGACGTTCGCACCGGCTCCCGAGCACGCGAACCCATCCACCGTCGATCAGTAGCCCGCCCGTTTCATACGCGAGCGCTCCCATTGGCGAACGGGTGCTGATCTGCAGTTGCACCAGACTCGCCGCACCGTCCGCACGCGCGCAGGCAAGCAACTCCGCCGGCCGGCGTGCCTCCGCCATCCACGAACGCACCAACTCGATGCCGGGTTCGCGCGCGTCAATGAGCTCATCCAGAGTTCGCACCGCCAAAGCGTAGCCGAATCAGCCCCCGTGAATGACACGCGGCAATACGGCCGCGCGATCGACCGGTGGGTCGGCGATTGGGGTCCGACGCCCCCGGCTGCGGCGTGGACTGCCAGCGCAGCGAGTCGCGTCTACAGTACGGGACCCGAACGGGGGGTGCCGCGCAGCACGCCGGTCCCCACTGGCACCACACAGCTGACCCAGGTTCCGCATCGGTGACCGGGTGCGCCGGAACCAGACGAACGGGTTCAGTGGCTCGATGCTGCCAGCGCAGAGGACGCTTTGAAGTCCGACGCCGAAGGCGGCGGCCTGGACCGCGAGCGAGTCGCGTCCACAGAAGCTTCAACCGCGGCGAGCGGGTGAAGCCCCTCTCGTCGGACCCGGACCAACACAGCCGACCTAGGCTCCGCACCGAGGACCAGGTTCGCCGGCACCCAGACGAACGGGTTCAGTTGCTCGATGCTGCCCGCGCGTTTGGACCAGACGTTGCGCGTGTCTAGGTACTCAGAAAACGCGGGGTCACGTGAGCTCAGCTCCGCGCCCTCTCGTCGTTTGAAACACACGAGATCGAGAGGGCGCTGGTTTCACCCATTTTCTTTACCCGTTCGACGGCAGAAGAAGGCGGGGGAGAGGGGCTTTACCCAGAGGACGCTTTGAAGCCCGACGCCGTAGGCGGCGGCGTGGACCGCGAGCGCACGCCGCGTCCACAGCAGCTTCAACCGCGGCGAGCGGGTGAAGCCCCTCTCCCACGCCGGTTCCCACCGGCGACGGCCAGCGGCCGGCTACCGGCGCCCCCAATCTAACGGCGCCGACTCGTGATCACCTGCGCGAGCGCTTCCTTCGTCGGACCGGTTTCCACCTCGTGGGCGCGCCTCAGGAGCGCGTCGGCTTCGCTGTGATCGGCGCGTACGAGGAGACCGAGGATCTGACCGCGCTCGTCCGGCGTGCCCTGGCGGAGCGCGTCGATGAGCATTTCCACCGACTCGAGGCTGGGGATGCGGCCGATCGATTCGAGGGCGGCGGACCGAACGGCAGCGTCTTGGCTGCGGTGGTAAATGCGCTGGAGCGGGTCGAAGGCGTGACCGAAGTGCAGCTGGCGTACCGCTTCCAGCGCTTGGCGCTGAACGGCGGCGATTTCGTCGTCGAGGCCGCGCATGATGAGGCCGAAGGTGCGCTTGAAAAAGAGCTGGCGCGCGGCTTCGACGACGGCGGCACGGACGCCTGCGTCGGCATGATCGATCATGAACTCGAGGGGGCCAAGGGCCGCGTAGATCTCCACGCGCCCAAGGCGCCGCGCAAGGGTCTTGAGGCCCTCGAGGTCGAGGGCGTCCGCCGTGCCGAGCTGATGGAGCTGGCAAAGGAGCGCGCGACGGCGGGTGAAGTCGGGCCATTTGGCGTCGAGGATCACTTCGCTCATCGTTTCGGCGGCGTCGCCCTGCTGCTCCCACTCGATCACGTCGAGGCGCCAGATCTCCGGGTAGGCCGTGTCCATCCGCAAGTAGTCGGGAAAGGCGACGGTATTGATCGGCTCGTCTTGCTCAGCGGCAAGACGCTGCTGAAGGCGCCGGTAGCGCGCGACACGCGCGTCGCCGAGTTCGAGCTTGGACAGGGCCTCGTACACGTCCCGAATGCGCGAGTATGCGCCAAGGTCGTTGAAGAGATCGATGGCCGAGGCGTAGGCGTTCTCCGCCATCTCCGGCGTGGCTTGCTGCTCGAGCAGACGCGCTGCGCGCACCTGCGTTTCCGCCGCCTGAAGGCGGTAGTGGGTCTCGTAGGGAAGTTGATGGCGGCGACAGAACGCCGCGGCTTCGCGAAAGAGCGCCGCCGCCGCCGCCACGTCCCGTTCGAGGGCGAGCTTTTGAAAGTCCTCGAAGTATTGGAGCACGTAGTACTTGAGGTTGTCCTCGCTCAGGATGCGGATGCAGCCGCGGTACCCCTCCGCAAGGTTTTCAAAGGCGCCGTCCCGGCCGAGTACGAGCAGGATTTGAAAGCAGTCGAAGGCGCGCTCCCGAAGGCCGACGGCCTCGAATCCGTCGGCGGCGGCTTCGAGCAGGTGGATCGCCGCGATCGTGGCGCGCCGCGCTTCGGCGTCATCGCCCTGCGCTTCGCAGCAGCGCCCCAAGTTGAAGCGCACGAGGCCCAGCGTGTACGGCTCGGACTGCAGGCGCACGTCCTGGCTGAGCCGCTCCCAGAGCACACGCGCGCCGCGAAGGTCACCCGCATCTTCCAGCTGGATCGCCGCGTGACCCAGCAGGCCCGCTTCGTTGTAGAGCTTCGCCGCTTCACGGAGCTGGCCCGCCGCAACGCGCACCCGCGCTTTATCGCGCGGGTCGTCCGACGTGCGTAGGGCCGTGTCGTGGTCACCCAAGTACAGATGGATGGCCGAGACGGGGCGCCCAAGACCGTTCATCGCGTAGGCACGCGCCATGAGACGCAAGGTGCGCTCAAATTCATCGGCGCTAAGGTGCGGCCGGTCAACCAACGCCCAAAGGCCGACGAGCGCTTCGTCCGAACGGTGCGCGTCGAGGGCGGCTTTCGCACGGCGCAGCGCTTCTCGCTTGTCGACGGCCATCAGTCCGACCTCGAGGAGCGCGACGCGAAGGCGCGCGAGATGAGCAGTGGAACGACGATGAGGCCGATGATCGCTTGGGGCGAATCGAGCAGCTCGCTCAACGTATTGAAACCGTCCTGCACCACGGGAAGGCTGAACACAAGGGCGAGCCCAAAGGAAACGCCGGCGCCGAGCAGACCGGCGCCGATCGTCGCCACGGGCAGGGAGAGCTTGCGAAAGGGCCGAACGAGAAAACGCAGCACGGGCAGCAGCGTGTCGACCACGGCCATGTAGTTCACAAAGCCCATGCCGAAGCTGAAGCCCAAGAACCAAAGCAGCCGTTGGGGCTGGGGCCACTCCTCCGGCGCAGAGGGATCGATTTCGCCGATTTCGATGCCCAGCTCCTGAATCGAAACGAGGCTGAGGTACGTAAAAGCCACGGTCAGCGCGCGCTTAAGCCACGCGTCCTGGATCCGCATCCATTCGGGTCCGGTGCCGCCGTGCGTCATGCGCGCTTCGCTCGCGGCCACCATCAAAAGCAGCGGACCGTGCGCAAAGAGGAGGTACGGCGAAAGCATGAGCGCCGGCTCCGCCGCCGGCACGAGAAGCGCCAGCCCATCAAAGCGAAGGAGCAAGGACACGGCACTCACGAAGGCCGAAAGGCCAAAGAGCGTACGCATGAGGCCAAGAATGTCTTGCTCGCGCGTGGGCGCATTCATGGCGTTTCTCCGAAGTTCGATGATGGTTCCGCTGCGCTCATCGGATTTGACCGCGACCGTACCCTATCCTTCACGCCCTTGCTTAGGGCGGCGGGATTTCCACCCTTGGGGGCACGACGAAGAACACCGATCGCTCGTCCAAGGGCGAACCGTCGCCCAGCACGCGAAGTCGCGCGCGGTAGACGAGCGGCGATGTTCCCGGCGCCTGAAGGTCTTCGTTGGCGCGCGGCACCACGTCCCAGCATACGCCCGTGCCGGGCAGCACGGCCGTGAAGGTGTCGTTGAAACCGTCGCGGTCGGCGTCTTCGATCGCGTCGAGACGGGTGCATCCTTCGCCGCGAAGGTTCACCTCGAGGCGGTCGATGAAGCGAAGGGCATCTCCGTCGTCGTCGTCTTCGTCGACCGCTTCGATCGTCACGCGAAGGGGCACGCGCTTCACCAGCCCTTCGATGACCGCGCTCACCACCGGCGCCACGCCCCCTTCAATGCCGTCGAACACCAGGGGCGCGCCTGCTTCGTCGAAGGACTCGATGGCCTCCGCGAGAAGCACGAGATCGCCGCGCGCGCGGCTACCGGCGAGGCCGCTCCAAACGCCGATGAACGTAATGGCCTCGTCGTTCATGGCGTCGCGCGCCGCCGTGATCCCGTCGTCGTCCGAGTCTTCGTCCGTAAAGGCGACGAGAATGCGAACGGCGTCCTCACGAAAGGCCGGGCACCCGATCGCACCTGCCGTGCATCCGGCATCGCAGGTGCCCGCTGCGGCACAAGCGATCATCGAGAAGAAGTTCTCCGTTTCGCCGCCCGTGGCAAAGTCCAGGGCGCGGGCCGTCACGGCCGGGTCCGCCTGGAGCGACTGCAGGTTCGTGTACTCGAGACCATAGCGCCCTGCGCCGCTCCAGAGGCTCGGCACGCAGGTCGTCGCCTGCGGGTCTTCGACGCAGCGCCCCTCCAGCGAGCACACATCGCCCGGCGCGCAGTCATCGTCGACGGCGCACGCCCGGCCCGCGTCGGCGCACGTAAGGCCGCTCAGGATCCGGCCGACCTCGGCGCGCATCGCGCCGATCTCGCCGCTCATCGAACTGGATTGGTCAAAGACGAAATACACGTCCGCGAGTTGAATGCTTGTAGCAAACGCGAGCGTGTCGCGTCGCGGGTCCGCGGCTTCGCCGAAGGGAAGGAGAAACACAAAGTTTCCTTCGGTGCGCGGGTTGATCGCCGGGTCGAGCGGGTCCGTGCCCGCCGCCACCTCAATGAGATCGCTGACGCCGTCCTCGTCGCTGTCCTGCGCCCTAGGGTTCGTGCCGCGCGCGACTTCATCCGTGTCGGAAAGGCCATCGTCGTCCGCATCTGGATCGCGAAAGTCGGCGACGCCGTCGCGGTCCGTGTCCACCGGCGGCGTGCTCAGGTCGTCGTCCCCCGCCTCCAGCGCATCGCCAAGGCCGTCGGCGTCGCTGTCGAGATCGGCCCAGTCCAGCGTGCCGTCGCGGTCCGTATCCGCTTCCCGCTCCTGGCCATCGCTGATGCCGTCGTCGTCGCGATCGGGATCGCGAAAGTCGACGAGACCGTCGCCGTCCGTGTCCACGTCCGGTCCTTGGTCGCGGAGCTCCACCGCGTCGTCCACGAAGTCGTCATCGTCGTCGGGATCGAGAAAGTCGGGGTTGCCGTCGCTGTCCGTATCGGCGTCGAGCTCGTCCGTATCAGGCAAGCCGTTGTCGTCCGAGTCTTCGTCGAGGTAGTTCGGCACGCCATCGCCGTCGGCGTCTTCGGGCGGCGTGCGCGCATCCGCATCGCCGGCTTCGCGGGCGTCGCTGAAGCCGTCGCCGTCCGAATCGGCGTCCAAGTAGTCCGGTGTTCCGTCGCCGTCCGAGTCGCGGCCTTCGGCGCGCCCCTCGTCTTCGTCGGCGATGGTGTCGCCGTCCGAGTCGTCGGCAAGGCCGCCTTCAACCACCACGCCCAAGTCGACGTCCCGATCGGACGAGCCGCAGGCGAGCAGCAAGAAGGCAAGGACGAAGGCGCGCACGCCCTACCCTAAAGGACCGCACACGATTCGGCGACTGCGATCGCGCCTTGCATTCTTGGGCGGCGCGACGCCTTGCTCACCCTGGGCGCGCTCATCGCTCCCAACGCGGCGGGCACGGCGCGGCAACGACGTACGTGGGAAAGCGCACGCGGAAAAGCGCGCTATGCTCGCGCCGTGCAGGAGGCCGCCGAAGAAGAACGCCCGCCGCCCTGGCGGCGCATGGCGGACTTTCTGCGACGCCTGGTGATTGCCTACAACCGCGACGAAGTGCCGCTCCTTTCGGCGGCCATCGCCTTCTATGCGCTCCTTTCGGTCGCGCCAATTTTGGTCGTCGCCCTTGCCCTTGCGGAGACGATCGCGGCGGGCGAAGAAGTGCGCGCCAACATCGTCGCGTGGGCCAGCCGGCACGTGTCCGAGGACTCGGCGCGGCTCGTCGACGAGTGGGCAAGCCAGTACCACACGACGGAGGGCTCGGGTTTCGCCATCGCCGTTTCCGCCGTCGTGCTGGTGGTCAGCGCGACGCGGCTCTTCTCGCACGTATCCACCGCCCTCGACCGCATCTGGCACATGGAAGCGGCGCCGCCCCAGTCCTTCTGGAACGCGGTCATCACGCGCCTTCTGGGCCTGGCCATCGTCGGGCTTGTCGGACTGCTTCTTTTGGTCGCGATCGGCGTGAAGGTCGGCCTTCGCGCCGCCGAACGCTGGCTGGGCTTCGACACCCTTCCCTTCTTTTGGAACCTGATCGATTGGGGCATCTACTTTGCCCTCGTCGGCGGCGCCGTCTACGTCACCTACCGCCGCTTGCCGCGTGCGCTCGTGAAGCGTCGGCATGCGCTCATTGGCGCGTGCACCACGGCGGCGCTCTTGATCGTTGGGGGCGAGATCATCGCGTTCTACGTCAGCCGCGCAAACGTGGCCTCAAGCTACGGCGCGGCGGGCTCGACGATGGCGCTTGTGATCTGGGTGTACTACGCCAGCCAGGTCTTCCTAATCGGCGCGCTCGTCACGTGGCTCTTCGCCGGCGACACGGCCAAGGTGCGCAAGCGCCGGCTCCGGCGACGAAAGAAGGCAGACCGCAAAGAAGCGGCCCGCAAGCGTACGGAGCAGGAAGCCGCAAGCGCGGCCGAGGATGACGAAGGCACCGAGACCCCGGCGCCCCTCGGCGACGAGCCGAAGGCGGAGCACATCGAGGACGCACCGCTCTAGCGGTAGCGACGCGTGCACAGTGGGACGATGTGCTCTAAAACCGTGGCCATGAGCGATAACCACGGACGCACCACGCCGGAGACCCCGCTAACCGAAGGCGTCGTGCAGCCGAGCCACGGCGAGCGTGCCCGTACGCTCGTCGCCGGCGAGGGTACGGGGACCCTGTCGACCCTTTCGAAGCGCGGCTATCCGCACGGCTCCTTTGTGACCTTCGCCCTCGCCGGCGGTCATCCGTGTTTCTGCATCAGCAAGCTGGCGGCCCACACGCAGAACCTGCTGGGCGACGGCCGCGCATCCCTGCTTGTGCACGAACCTTTGGGTGCCGATCCGCTCGCTGCGGGACGCGTTACGCTGATCGGAAGCTGCGCCGTCGATAAGGACCCGGCCGTGCGCGAAGCGTTTCTCGCAAAGCACCCGGGCGCTGCCTACTACGCCGACTTCTCCGACTTCGCGTTCTGGCGCCTCCACGTCGAAGAAATCCGCTATATCGGCGGTTACGGACGCATGTCTTGGGTGGAGGCGGCGGACTTCGTGAGCGCCGAAGCGGATCCGCTCGCGCCCGCCGCCGCCGGCATCATCGAGCACATGAACGACGACCACCTCGACGCAAACGTTGCCTACGCCCGCGCCTTTACGCGCGCGACGGACGCCGAAGAGGCCTACCTCGCAAGCGTCGACCGCTACGGCTTCGAACTCAGCGTGCGCACGGAGCGCGGTCTGCGCCCCGCGCGCGTCGCCTGGGCCCGCGAAGTCACGTCCGGCGAAGACGCGCGTAAAGCCTTCATCGAACGGCTGCAGGTCGCGCGTAAGGAGCTCGGCGACGCTGCAAAACCCTGGGCCATCGTGAAGCGCCGCAAAGACGGCGCCAAAGAACTCGGCGTCGACTGGCTCGCCAAGCACTTTGGTGAGCATCGACTCATCGACGTGCGCGAAGCCAACGAGCTCGTCGGCCCCCTCGGCGCCCTCGAAGCGGAGCACGTGCCGATGGCGGAGGTCCCGGAAGCCTCGAAGGTTTGGGACAAGGACGCGCCGCTTTTGATCATTTGCCGGAGCGGCAACCGCTCCGCAACGGCCGCGAAGGACCTCGAAGCGGCCGGCTTCAAGCGCGCCGTGAGCATTCGCGGCGGCATGAAGGCATGGCGCGCGCGCGAAGCGAAATCACAATAGGTTCGCGAGTGCTACTGACCGGGCGGGCGTTCGTTCTCGAGCGCTTCGATGTCGATATCGCTCGTGTCGCCGCGCGGCGCGTTCTGCGGCGGCGCGGGCGAGGGCTCCGGTTCCGGCTGGGCGACGGGCTCACGGCGAAGCTCCTGGGGGATGTAATCGCCGTCGGGAAAGTCGATGAAGATGTACTGGTAACCGCCTTCACCGGGTGAGGTGGTGATCGTCGGGCGAACCTGGGCGCGCATTTCGAAAACCATGACCAGCTCCCGGTTTCGACCGCGACCGCGGCGAACAATGCGCGCGCGGCGTACGGGCGTGTTGAAGAAACGGGTGTCGATCCAGCGGCGCGTGTTGCGGCGATGGGTCGTGGCGCCCTTGAGCACGATCTCGAGGCGTCCGTCGGACGTGACGGCCTCCGTCTGAATCGGGCCCGTCGTCTGCAGGAAGAAGCGTCCTCCGCCCTCGGGCATGAAACCTGGCCAGGTGACGATTTCGCTGCCGCTGCGCGAACTGCGGCCCCGCGGCGGCGTGCCTTCGCCGCCGGGCCGAACGCCGGCGTATTCGCCCACGCGGCGCGCCGGGCGCACCTCCGCGTGCTGCGCCGAAAGGGAAGCGGTGAGACCGAGAAGGGCAAGAACGAGCAAGGCGCGCATGGAGCAAGCTTAAAGGGCCCGGCCCGGCGCCGTCACATTTTGTGCGGGACGGCCTTCCCGACTCAGCGTTCAGGGTCACTTTCCGGTGTACCAGCTCGCTAGCCGTCACACGGCGTACGGCATGGGCGAGGCCGGCAAGCCCATCCTCGACCAACGCGAGGCACTGCGGTGGAAGCCGTCGCCCAGGCCGATCGCGAGTACGGCGCGAGCCTTGCCGCCGAGCGCTCGCGAACTCTCGCTTGCGAGCCGCAGGGGCGAGTGGACCCGGGGGCCAGATCTCGGCAAGGTCCCCCTATGGCTGAATCCGCCCTCCCGCTGCTTAATGAACTGAAGGACGGCGTTCGCACGCTGACGCTACACCGCCCGAACGCGCGGAACGCCATGAACGGCGCCATGCTCGACGCGCTTCTCTCCGCCCTCGAAGAAGCGGAAGCCGATGAGCAAACGCGCGTGCTCGTCTTTCGCGGCGCCGGCGGCAACTTCTGCGCCGGCGGTGACATCAAGGAAATGGCCGGCGCCCGCAGCGCGTCCTTCGAAGGCGACGTCGACCCGGTGGCCACCCTGAACGGCCGCTTTGGTCACGCCACCCTTCGCATCGCGTCGTCACCGCTGCCCACCCTTGCGCTCGTCGAAGGCGCCGTCCTCGGGGGCGGCTTTGGCCTCGCCTGCGTGTGCGACGTGGTCATCGGCGTCCAGGGCGTGCGCTTCGGGCTGCCGGAAACCGGCCTCGGCGTCATCCCCGCGCAAATCGCCCCCTTCCTCGTCGAGCGCCTCGGCTTTTCCGAAGCGAAGCGTCTCGCCCTGACGGGCGCGCGCCTCGACGGCGACGCAGCGCTCGCCGTCGGACTGATTCACCGCCTGGTCGGAGACGACGCGCTGGAAGCCGCCGGCGCCGAAGTCTGCGCGCGCTTCTTGCGCGCGGCGCCGGAAGCCACCGCAGCCACGAAGGCGCTCCTGCGGCGCTTCGCCTCCGTCACAAACGAAGACATCGAACACGCCGCTCGGGTCTTCGCGAGAGCGGCGCGCGGCGACGAAGCCGCGGAAGGCATGATGGCCTTCATGCAAAAGCGCCGCCCAAAGTGGGCCCCAGACGCCTAAATAACGGACCGCGGAACGCGGACAGGGAATCGGTTGGAGTCAACACGTGAAAGGTGGGCGAGAGCGGCCGTCGGCGGGCCCTCGCGCCCCGCTCTGACGTTCCTTCTCCATCCGTGTACCCTCCCCAGCACCCCCTACCCGACGCCACGCCCACGACCGACAAAGCGATGACCGACAAAGCGATTCTCACCTGCGCCCTGAACGGCGTGCTTACGAACCCCAAGCAGCATCCCGTGCCCGTGACGCCGGCCCAGATGGCCGAGTCGGCGCGCGACGCGTTCAACGCCGGCGCGTCGATCATGCACATTCACTTTCGCCGCCAGGAAGACAACATGGGCCACATCCCCAGTTGGGATCCGGAGGTCGCCGCCGCGTGCTCGAACGCGATTCGCGAGGCGTGCCCCGGCGTGATCATCAATCAAACGACGGGCGTGGTGGGCCGGGACGTCAGCGGCCCGCTCGAATGCCTGCGCCGTATCGAACCGGAGATCGCCGCCTGCAATGCCGGCAGCCTCAACTACCTCAAGCTGCGAAGCAATGGCCAGTGGGCCTGGCCGCCGATGCTCTTCGACAACCCCGTCGACAAGATCAAAGAAATGGCCGACGCGATGAACGCGCTGAACGCGCGCCCCGAGTTCGAATGCTTCGACGTCGGCATCGTACGCAGCGTCGATCTCTACGTGCGCTCGGGCATGACCGACTCGGCCCAGTACAACTTCGTCATGGGCGTCGCGTCGGGCATGCCCGTGGACGCGCGCCTGCTCGATCTGCTCGTCGACTACAAGCGTGAAGGCAGCCTCTGGCAGTGCACGCTCATCGGTCGCCAAGACATCTGGGCCGTGCACCAGGCCGCCGCCGATAAGGGCGGCATGCTTCGCACGGGCGTCGAAGACACCTTCTACTTGCCCGATGGGCAGCGCACCTCCGGAAACGGCCCGCTTATCGAAGCGCTCGCCCAGTGCGCAAAGAACGCGGGCCGCGACGTCGCGACGCCGGACGAAGCGCGCGCCATGCTCGGCCTGAAGGCCGCCGCCTAGGAACGCGCGACAGGCTTTGCTCGATGGAGTTTGAATGACTCGCTTCGGGTTCGCAGCTTCCGACGACGCACGGCGAAGCGCGGGCGGAATACCGGTCAACCTTCCCAATCGGCCTGCACCGGAATGGACCTTCGCCGCCGGTCCCCTCAACTTGGACATAACATGCGAACGTGGCTGACCCTCTTGTGCGTCCTCCCAGTCGGCGCCAGCGCTTGCGACGGCGCGAGCTCCTCGGAGGTATCCGCGACCGAACCGGAAACACCGACGGCACCAAGGGCCGAATCGCCTCGACTGGTTTGAAACGGGTCGAACCCGGTCGAGCGACCGGCGTTCCCGATCGAATCCGCCAACGACCGCAGACGCTGTCCGCAACAGTGCGTTCCGCGTCGAACGGTGGCCCAAGGGCCCGCTTCGTTGCAGGGTTAGGACGCCCACGGGGCCGTCAATCCATGAAGCTACCCGCCATCAAGCCGGCCCTTGGCCTTCTCCTCCTGCGCCTCTCCGTCGGGCTCACGATGGCCGTCGCCCACGGCTATCCGAAGATGATGAAGCTCTTCAGCGGGGAGCACGGGTTTCCCGATCCGTTGGGCATCGGTTCGCTGCCGAGCCTCGCGCTCGCGGTGTTCGCAGAAGTCGTGTGCGGCGCACTGATCGCCGTCGGCGCCTTCACGCGCCTAGCCGTCGTGCCCTTCGCCATCACCATGGCCGTCGCGATGTTCATCGTTCACGGCGACGATCCGTGGTCGAAAAAGGAAATGGCCTTTCTCTACCTGCTGCCTTCGATCGCCCTCTTCTTCACGGGACCGGGCGAATGGTCCATCGATCACTGGCGCGCGTCGAAGAAGTAGCAGCGAGCAGCGAAGGACGTAGGCGATCACGGTTGTCCATCGCCCTGAATCCGCAAGCGTTCGGGCGCAGAGGAAGCAGCCACGGGCGCCGACCCTCGACCCGTCGCCGCACCGCTCGCCGTGAAGGCCTTGGCAAGCGCCGCGAGCGTGCTTCTTCTCGTCGTTCGCCGACTCACGCGAGAACGCGAGCGCACACTTCCGGGCGGAAGGATGTGGCTTGCTGTCGCACCAAAGCGAAGGCCAAAGAGCTTCTGCACTCAGAACATTCCGTCCACACCACGAAAACCTGGGAACCTGTTGGCCCACTCCGTTGCGATGAAGGCAGCGGGCCGAACGGCGGGAGCCAAGCGCGCTAAACAGCCGACCGTGATTGGGCGACAGCGGTCGGGATCTACCCTGGCGCAGTGGGCTCCAGCGACGTGGGCTAACTAGCAAGGTTCGAAGGCAGAGCGGACCTCCGCTGGTCCGGCCAGTTACGAGGCGGCGATTCCGGGCCGCGGCGGCGGAGCCCCTCGACGTGGTTCCGAGTGAGCGTGAGAGGGAAGAGTGGAGGGCGAAGAGTGAGGAGTGGCGGGTGATGTGTTCGATCGCGGTCGCCCGCGTTCACACGCCCACGCTTCACCCCTCACACGCACGCTTCAAGTGCTAACTCCGATCGCATAAACTCCGTGTCCTCGAACCGTGGTCCGTTGTTTAGAGCTCCGTAACCGCCCAGACCTCCTCGTCCCAACGGGCCTCAACAAAGTTGACGATATCCTCCCCGGCAGGGCTCACCACGATGGGACCCCACTGTAGCTCACCCGGCGAGCATCGAAGGGCGCGTGGGATAACTGAGGAACCGAACCCCAACTCACGGATCAGCTGAAGCTCGCCGCCTTCCTCCCGCACGGACCACTCGCCGCGGGACACCCCACTCAAGCTCCCGATCAATACTCGATTCCCGTCCACTCCCGTTCGGGCGGCGGCCTCGATCATCGAACCATCCGCCCGGTGTGCAACGACGGAGAGCTGTTGGCACTCTTCCAGGTCGCACTGGGGTGAAACGAGCAGATCGCACCGACATGGTTGCGCAGGCCGAACCCAAACGCCCGGAATGCAAGCGTTGGCCTCCTCGACCGTAAGCGCGACGTCGCCTGCCGCCACAGACGCAGAGCACCCTCCAACGAAGGCAACGCAAAGGACGGCCATTCGAACCATGAAGCTCGCCACGGTCTCTCGTTGCATACGAAAGCTTCCGTGGCGAACGTTGGGTGTCGATTCGCGATGCAAAGGTGACCCTATCGCGGCTACAGCGTTGCGTCCGTCGGGGCTTCGTCGCCGACGCGGGTGATCGTTTCGCACGAGTCGTCGGTGCAGCGCAGGCCGAACACGCGTAGGGCGTTGTCGCGGTAGATCTTTCGCAGGACGGGCTCGGGCAGGCCTACGCCGTCGATGGTCCAGTCACCTTGAATTGGCGTTGGATGGGCGAAGTCTTCGTCGCGCGTTTCGAAGTAGCGCCAGTGCGATTCCAAGAAGGGGGCGACGTCCGAGAGGCCTGCGAGGCGCCGGCCGGCGGAACCGAGCACAAGGCCGCCGGGGTTCACTTGAAAGTCCGTACCGAAGAGTACGCGGTCCTGGAAGCGCACGAAGAAGTCGTGCATGCGATCGGCGTCGTGGCGGCCGATCTCGGGAACGCGCGCGCCCGTTTCGACGACGTAGTTGGGGAAGCGCTCGAGCATCGAGGCGACGAAGTCGGGGTCTTCCGGTGCGTTTCCAAAGTGCGCGCCGATGAAGGTCGTACCGGGATGGCGGGCCACGCGGGCTTCGAACTGGCGAAGGAGCTCGCGCCAACTTGGCCACTGTCCGCCGTCGGGGCGGGGGCCGTAGAAGCTCCATCCGGGATGTACGCTGAGCTCGTCGAAGCGTTCGTTTTCCTCCGTCGGCGGCTCGAAGAAGGCCTTGGGATCGCCCGTATGAATGAGCACGGGAAAGCCGAGCTCGCCCATGTATTCGAAGGCGTCGTCGAGGCGCGGGTCGTCGACGGCCAGGAGGTCGTCGTCGATCAGATAGCCGAGGCCGAGGGCCTTGGAGATCTTCACGCCGAAGGCGCCCTGCGCTTTGCACGCGTCGAGGGTCGCGCGGGGATTCCAATTCGGATCGCCGGCGTTCTCCCAGTCCATGAAGCAATAGGCGAGCACGCCGTGCTCGGCGCCGACGGCTGCGCTGCGCTGTAGACTTCGGTCGGGCGACCCGCCGGACGCATTGAATGCGAGGTGAATGCCGTAGCGCCTAAGCAAGCCCGCGCCGGGCGGAATCAGCGACGCAGGAATGTGCACGTGCACGTCGATCTTGCCGATCGCGAGAAAGCGGCCGTCGTCCGCGACGACGGTCTCCGTTTGATCGCCTACGGGCGGCGGCGGCTCGGGCGCGGGCTCGGACTCAGCGATCGATGCAGGCTCGGCCTGACGCCGCCAGTAGACGACGCCCGCCGCCGCAAAGAGCACCAGCGCGACGAGTAGCCAAACAAGCTCGCCGCGACCAAAGGACTTCGCTTCGGACTCCTGGGGCGCTTCCGGTTCGGCCATTGGCGGAGCCTACCTCCCCGAACGGGAAATTCATGCCCTCGCGTTGGACCGCTCTCGGCGCGAGGCTTGAAGGCCGCGACGCGCTGCGGCGACGGCCCTAACGCAGCGCAGCAATGAACGCGGGCTCATTCGCCAAGAGCACCCAAGTGCGCCACCCCGTCGCAGGCAGCTGTGCACGTGGGGCTCGCCCACTTGCATGATCCGCGTGGATGAACCGCGATTCAGGCCAGGCGGCGCGACCAGCATTCGACGTGCATGTCGATGCGCGTGTTCTTGGCGTCGTAACGCATCCACTCGTCGTCGTCGTCGACTTCGCTCTCGGTCTTTGGTGGAAAGGGCAACGCACCGGGCTTGAGGAGCGCCAGGTTGTCGATCAAGGCGTGCTCTTCGGCTTCGGCCCTTGTTTCGTTCGTATTGGCTTCGTTCGTCACTGCTTCTTGCATCGTGTTCCCCGCGAAAGGGTGAGTGCCCAGGACGGGCGTAGCTTTGGCGAACTGCACGATTCGGGCCTGAATCGCGATTCATGGCGCAGCGCGTCGGATGGCCTGAAGCCGTTGCCAGTTCGGGTTCGCTGGAGTACGCCCGGCCGGTGGGTCTGACACTTCGATGCGCCTCCTTCTTGATGTTCGCCCTGATGCTTGGTTGCGGCGGCGCGAATGAAGCCGACGCGCCGTCATCGGCGGAGGAGAGCGGCGGCGAAGACACGTCAGGCGGTCTGGCCGAAGCCGAATCCGAGCAGCCCGTCGGCATGGTTGGAGTGCTCCGTGAACCGGATCCGGTGCTGCCGGTGCATGACGCGCGTCAAGCGCATGCGCGTGCCGAAGCTCAGGCGGCCGCACGTGCTCGCTTCGAAGCGGAATGCGGAGGCGTGGAAGAGGCACCGGGCATGCCGCCCGCCGTGACCCTGCCGACGGGCGAGGCCCTCGCGTCGATCGTTGCGCACCACGAAGCGGTGGTCGAGCACACGTACGCGATGCCGGCGGACACGCGGCTCGCCGCCATCAACGCGTGGTTTCGCGGGACCTATGCGACGTGGCTGCGGGAAATGATGGCGCGCATTCGACTGTTCGAAGCCGCCACCTCCGACCTCACGCCGGAACAGCTCGCGCAGGCGCGGCCCATGGCCGTGCGGAACTACGCGATCTTCGCCGAGCGCGTCGGCGCCACGCCGGTGCCCGACGAAGTTGCGGCGAACGCCGAGACGCGGCGGATCTACTGGGAGTCGCTCGCGGACCAGCATCGCGTGCTCGTGGCGCAGGGCCGGAACTTCGCCGGTACGGAAGCGGGCGCCGAGCTGGACGGACTTCGGGCGTGGCTGCTCCAAGAGGAGTGCGCCGTCTCCGCCAAGGCGTTCGAGTAGCCTTCGCTCTACTAGAGCACATCTCCGCGCGCGGCCGCTGCGCGGCCGGAAACGCCTATCTCACTTCGTCCCTCACCTCAAAAATGCACCACATTTCTTCGGTTCATCGCCAAGCGATGTGCACGCTTCTGTCCAAAAATCGACCACGCGCGGTTGTGAGATGTGCTCTAAAAGGACTTCGGCGGCGGTGATTGCCGGTAACGGGCCAACTCGGCCCGGTAGGCAAGGGCTGCGAGCCCCAGGTACGCCAGCGAAACGGCGCTGATGATGAGCAGAACAGGGTTTCGTGGTTCCTCCACGGCCGAGCCAAAGGTGAGAAGCGCGAAGCACACGGAAATGCCGGCGAGCAGGTGCTGACCTTGATCACGCCAGGAGGTGCCGCGCCGCAAGAACCATGCGGACGTGAGCGCAAAGGCGAGCGCAAATCCAATGACGATCGTTCGCACCGCGCCGTTGGGGTCACTCCCGAGCTCGGCCCAGGGGCGCATAAGCAGGGTGAGGCCGACGCTCAGGATAAAACATGCAGCGTTGAGAACACGAAAGCCCACCTCGACAAAAATAGCACGGCATCGGGGACGAAGCCGGCCGTCCCTTTGCGCGCGTGGTCTCCTGGCCCCAGGGCACGCCCGTGAGCTTCGTCGTGCCCCATCTCGGACCGCTGCAAGAAGGTCGGCTCGTTGCCCGCTGGGATCGCTTCATCGCGGAGGCTAAGCTGAGCGACGGCCGTGTCGTGCGCGCGCACTGCGTGAACCCGGGACGCATGGAGGGGCTCGTCGAAGCGGGGCGGCGCCTTTGGGTGCGCCATGCGCCGTCGAAGACGCGAAAGCTCGCCTACACCTGGGAGCTGGTGGAGCACACGGACGTAAACGGGAAGCCCATCGTGATTGGAGCCAATACGCAGGCGCCCAACCGCATCGTTGGCGCCCTGCTTCGGGCGCAGGTGATCCCCGGACTGCGCCGCTATTCGGCCCTGCGCGCCGAGGTACGGGACGGCGCAAGGCGCCTCGATTTCCTGCTCGAAGGCAAGACGCGCCGCTTCGTCGAAGTGAAGAACTGCCACCTCGTCTATCCCGACGGGCGCGCCTACTTTCCCGATACGGTCAGCGAACGCGCGACGGCCCACCTTCACCATCTCATCGAAGTGGTGCAACGCGGGCAGCGGGCCGAGGTTCTCTTCTGCGTGCAGCGGCCGGATGCTCTTCGTTCGATTCGACCTTCGGCGGCGCACGATCCGGCCTTTGCGGAAGGCTGCCGCCAAGCGGCGCAAGCTGGCGTCGGATTTCGTGCGATCCAGGTGCGCCCAACCCTCGAAGGCTACGCCTGGATGGGAACCGTACCGGTGGACTTGAAGACGTACGATGCGAGCGCGCATGGCACGTGGATCGCCGCCGGACGTACGCTAGGCGGCTGGAAGCGAAGCAAGAAAGCGAAGGCGACCTAGTACCTCGCCACAGGAGTTTTGACCGATGGAGTGCGGCCCTCGCCGTCGATCTCGCCGGCCCTCCTCCTTGAATACGCTCGCGTCCTGCGTCGGACGCCCCCGCCGACCTCGAAGCCGATCATCCACACTCCATCGATCAACACTCCTGTGGTGAGGTACTAGGCCGATGTCGGCCGGCGTGGTGCGCGTCGCTGGTGGCACATCGCGCGCGTCGCACGCGCCGTGGCGCGCCGCCGTCGATGCCGTTCGCTAGTGGACTCCCTTCCGCGATCGGGCGACGGGAACATCTTCCCATCACAAGTGTCGGGCGCAAGGCTATAAGTCGAAAGCCCCATGCGACCATCCTTTATCCCTGCCGCGCCGGCGCTCGCCTTGCTGTCCATGCTGGCGCCGCTGTCGATGCTGGCGCCGCTCCCGCCCGCCAGCGCCCAGCCTTCCCAGCCCGCCCAGTCCGCGAACCCCTACGATGCGGAGCAAGCAAGGCTCGCCCGCGAGCGGCCCGACGCCCTCGTGGTGATGCGGGTTTGGGAGAACCGAAACGAAGCCTCGCTGGCGGCGACGGAGCGCGCCCTCGATACGTTGGCCGCTTCCCGTCGGGCGTCAGCGGAAGTCGCGTCGCTTGCGCGCACCCTTCGGGCCAACCTGCGCGTGCGGCGCGGCCAGTTCGACGAAGGGTCGCAGGCCCTCGATGCGCTCGCGTACCTGCGTGAATGGGTCCTCGTGGGCGCCTTCGACAACGAAGGCAAGGCGGGCTTCGCGCGCGTCTTCGGACCGGAAGCGGACCGCAACGACCCCTTCGAGCTTGGCGCCGTGTACGCAGGCAAGGCGCGCGAAGTGCGCTGGCGGGCGGCACCGCAAGTTCCGCACTCGCCTTATGTGCGCCTCGACAGCGTCGTTCGGCCCGATACGCGCGTTTGCGCCTACGCTGCTACGGACCTTCAGGCCGAGCGCGCCACGGACGCGCGCCTTTTCGTGGGCGCCGGGGGCGCCGCGAAGGTGTGGTGGAATGGCCGATTGGCCATCGAAGACGGGCGCTACGCCAGCGCCTTTGTGGACCGACGGGCGGCGCGGGTGCGCGTCGAAGCGGGCACCAACCGCGTGCTCATTAAAGTCTGCAACGTCACAGGCGATCTCGCCTTCGCGGCGCGCCTCAGCGATGGCCGGGGTCGACCGCTCGTGCTTCGCTCCGCAACGCCCGCCGGTCCGATGGCGAGCAGCAGCGCCGAACCGACGGCCGTCGTGACGCCCTTCGAAACCTACGAGCGCGCGGCGCGGGACGCGCGCGGCCGTTTTGCCTTTGCGCGCTTTATCGCCCTGACGGGCGCCGAAGATCCCGATGCGCCGCAGATCCGGCAGCTTGCTGCCGCTGCCGAACGCGATGCCGATCACCTCGAGCTTGCGGCCCGCGCGTCCGACGAGCGCTCCGACACGCTGCGCTACCTTCGGCGCTTGGAAGACGTCGCGCCGGCCGCCCCACGCACGCTGCTGCTTCGGGCGCAGGTTGCGGCATCCGGCCTGACGCCCGAGCGGGCCCTACCTGTGCTCGACGCGCTCATGCGGGCCGAAGGCGAGGGCGCGGCCATCGCGCAAATCGAAGGCCGCATGATCCGGGCCGATGTGTATGCGCAGCTTGAGCTACCGCTCGCCGCACGTGCGCTGGTCGATGACGCGGCGGCCGCCGCGCCCGGCAGCAGCGGCTTCCTCCGCGCGCAGGCCGAAGCCGCCGAAGCCGCCGGCGCCCGGGACGCGTCGATCGCCCTTCGGCAGGCGGCGGTGGCGGCGCGCTTTGACGACGCGGCGTCCCGTCGCGCGCTGGTGGCCGATGCGGTGCGCCAGCGGCGCGAAAGCGACGCGCGCGCTCAGCTCGATGCGCTGCTTCGCCTGGCGCCGCATCGGGCGCGCACCCTGACGTACGCGGCGTCGCTCTACGAAGCCCTTGGCGACGTGCCCACGGCCATCGCCACGCTCGAACGACTCAACGCCCTGGCGCCCGAAGACGCCGACGCCCGGGTGGCCCTGGGTGAGCTTCGGCTGCGCGCCGGGGATAGCGCAGGCGGTGCCCTCGCCCTTCGCGAAGCCCTTGATCTTCGTCCGCAGGACGCGGAAACGCGCGAGCTCCTCGCCCAGCTCGAACCGGCGCAGCGGCCCGACGCAGCCTTTGTGGCCGAGCCCGAAGCCTTCTTGGCGCGGCGCCAGGAGCGCGAGGACTACTCGGCGATCTTCCTGCAGGATCTCACCGTCAACACGGTCTACGAGAGCGGCCTCGGCGCGAGCTTACGTCAGGTGGCCGTTCAGCTTTTGAACGACGAAGGGGCGCGCGACTACCGCACGTACTCGATCCCCTTCGATCCCGGTTCGCAGCGGCTCGAGATCCTGCGGGCCCGCATCTTCCGGGGCACCCAAGTGCTCGAGGCGAGCGAAAGCTTCGAGCAGCAGCTCGGCGAGCCCTGGTACCGGATCTACTACGACACACGTGCGCGCGTTCTCGTCTTCAGCGACCTGCAGGCCGGCGATGTGCTTGAGCTTCAGTGGCGCATCGACGACGTCTCGCACCAGAACCTCTTTGCCGACTACTATGGCGATCTGACCTTCCTCCAGGAATACGCGCCGATTCGCCACGAGGAGTACGTGCTGCTCTCGCCCGTGAGCCGGACCTTTCACTTCAACGAGCCCAATCTGCCGGGCCTTCAGCGCCGCACGGAAGTGCAGGGCGATACGCGCGTGACGCGCTTCTTTGCGGAGGACGTACCCGCGCTGCAGACCGAGCAAAACATGCCCGGCATGACGGAGGTCGCGCCCTACCTGCACGTGTCCACGTACGAAAGCTGGGAGGGCGTCGGCCGGTGGTACTGGGGACTGATTCAGGATCAGGTGCGTTTGGACGACGAGCTTCGCGCGACCGTCGCGCAGCTCACGCGGCGCTTGCGAACGGACCGGCAGAAGGTCGAAGCGATTCACAACTGGGTGCTCGACAACACGCGCTACGTGGGCCTCGAGTTTGGCATTCACGGCTACAAGCCCTACCGCGTCACGCAGATTGCACGCCGCGGCTTCGGCGACTGCAAGGACAAGGCCTCGCTCATGTTTGCGATGTTTCGCGAGGCCGGTGTCGACGCGCACATCGTGCTGACGCGCACGCGGCGCAACGGCCGCATCGAAGACCTGCCGGCTTCGCTGGCCATCTTCGATCACGCGATCGCCTACGTACCAAGCCTCGACCTCTACATCGACGGAACGGCCGAACACAACGGGCTGCGCGAACTGCCCGCAATGGACCAGGGGGTCACGGTGCTGCACGTTTGGCCCGAGGGCAGCGAGCTTCGACGTACGCCCGTGCTCGAAGCCGATATCAGCCGCCGCGCCCGCTCGCTGGACGTTCGGCTCGACGCGGACGGAAGCGCTGAGCTCGAAGGCCGCGAAACGGTTCTTGGTGGCGAAGCGCCGGCCTACCGCGCGCGCTTTGCCGCCGACGGCACGCGACAGGCGCGTTTCGAGCGGGCCCTGCGCTCGACCTTTCCGGGCATCTCACTTCGTACGCAGCGCTTTGAAGGGCTCGACGACCGCAACGCGGAGGTGCGCGTTCGCTACGAAGGACGCGCGCCGAACTTCGCCGAGCGGGGTGCGGACACGCTTCGCGTGCCGCTCACGACGCTGAGCGAACTAACGCGGGCCATGGCCACGCGCGCGGAGCGGCGCCACGCGCTCGACCTGGGCTCGACGAGTGCCTACGCGGAAGTGCGCACGATCGTGCCGCCGCGGGGCATGCAGGTGGCCGCCGTACCGAGCGATGGCGTCGCCGAGAGCCCCTTTGGGCGGGTGGCCATCGAGGTGCAGCGCCGCGGCGAGAACGTGCGCGTGCTGACACGCTTTGAACTGCGGACCGATCGGGTGGCGCAGACGGACTACGCGGCCTTTCGCGCGTGGACCCTCGCGGCCGACGAGCTGCTGCGCCAGCAGGTGGTGGTGGCCCGATGAAGCGTGCGTTCGGCTTAGCCCTTCTCTGCATGCTCGCCGCGTGTCCGCGGGGGCCCGCGCGCGTTCAATCCACCGCGTCGATCGGCGACTATCGACGAGCGGCGGCGGACGCGCCGGAGCGCGCCGACCTCGCGGCCGCGCTGGCCATCGCCGAGATGCTGCACAGCGACGGTGACCCGCTTGCCGCGGACGCGGCCTTGCGCCGAGCTTTGACGCTCGACCCGAACCTGCCGGAGCTTCACTATCTGTTGGGTGTTGACCGCTACGCGGCCGGCAAGCCGAGCGACGCCCTCGACGCGTTCATCGAAGGCCTGGAGCGCGCCCTCCTCAGAAACCGGCAGGGGAGACGAGCGCTCGACGCGTCGATCGCGGAAATCGGCGTCGGCTCGCTGCGCGAGCTGCTCGACTTGGCGCCACGTTTTTCCGAGCGGGTGCAGCCCGTATTGCGTCAGGCCGTGGAACGGGGCGCGCTCGCCACGCGTGTGGCGGCGGCATCGTTGCTTGCGGAGCTGGGCGAAAGGCGCGGCGAGCCATCGCTCGGCGAGACGACGGAAGCGCGCGCGGCGGGCTGTCTCACCGAATGGCGCGTGGCCGGACCGGTCGGTCCGCGCGCCTTGCTCGGCTTCGATGCGCCCGACGAACGGCTCCTCGTCGAGCCCTTTCCCGATTCGGTGGACCTCGGCCCAGGACGCGGCGTTCGTCCCGTTCGCGCGCACACCGCGCGCGCTTGCACCGTGCACCTAGGCGACGGTCCCGTGCCCGAAGGCGGCAATACGTACGCCGAGAGCGCCTTTGAAGCGCCACGGTCCGGCGCGTACACCTTTCGGCTCGAAACGCCGAACGCCGTCGAGCTCCGGGTCGACGGTGAGCGCGTCGCGCGCCTCGACGCCCGACGCGATCCACTTCAGCGCGTCACCTTTCATACGCGTCATCTCGGCGCGGGCCCGCACCGCGTTTCCGTGCTGATCAGCACGCGCCACCCCAACCCGATCCTCTCGGTGGCCGTCGGCGAAGAAGCAAACATCTTTGAGCTACCGGACGAAGGCAGCGCAGCAAACCTTGACGAGAGCCTGGCCTGCTACCTGAGCGCGAGCGCAGCCCTCGCCCGGGGCCGGGTCATAGACGCGCGGCAGCGCCTGCGTTCGGAAGCCTGCGGCGACGCGCCGGTGATCCTCTCGCTGCACGCCGCCGTGGCCCTTTCGGACCCGTTTGCCGATCCCGGCATGGCGCGCGACCGCGCGCGCCAGCTTCTGCGACGCGCAGCAGCCCGCGACCCGCGGGCTTGGTTTCCCCAGCTTCAGCTCGCGCGGCTCGAAGCCGCCGAGGGACGCGACCGGGAAGCGATCGTGCAGATGCGCACCTACGTCGAAAGCTGGCCCGAGGTGATCAGCTTTCGCCTCGCCCTTTCGGAAATGCTGCTGCAGCGCGGCTGGGACGCCGAAGCCGGGGTCGTCCTGGCGGAGGCCCGCGCGGCCGCGCCCAATTCATGCCGCGCCACGGCGCTTTCGCTCGGGCTCGCGCGCCAGCGGGACCGTATGGCGGAAGCCGACGGGCTGACGGAAGCGACGATGGCCTGCGATGCGCGCAGTCCTGAGCGCTTTCGCGCCGCCGTGCTCGCGCGCGATTGGGCGGCTGCGAGCGCAGCGCTCGATGTGCTCGCTTCCTTCGAAACGCCGCAGGCGCGTCATCGACTCTTGCAGGCGCGCCTCGAGCTTGCCGAAGGCCGCGGCGAGGGCGCGAGCGCGGTCGTCGACGCCCTGCGCGCGGCCCGGCCGCGCTCGGATTTGCCGATTCGCATGGCGGCGGACCGGCGCCTCGCGGCGGGTGATCTGGATGGGGCACGCCAAACGCTTGCGAGCGCGCTGCGCGCCGAACCCGCCTCGATGGCGGACCTGCGCCAAGTGCTCGTGGCCCTGGGCGGCGACGACGCGCTCGCGGCCCTTCGCCTCGACGGCGAAGCGATCATCACCGAGTTCGAGGCGAGCGAACGCGCCTACGACGCGCCCCAGGTGCTCGTGCTCGACTATACGGCGGCGCGGGTCTTCAAAGACGGAAGCTCGCTCGTGCTCACGCACGAGATCTTTCGCGCCCAAAGCGAAGAATCCGTCGACGCGCTCGGCGAGTTTCACATGCCCGAAGGCGGACGCATTCTGCGCCTCGAAACGCGCAAGGCGGATGGTCAGCGGCTGGAGCCCGAGCTGATCGACGGCACGGACGTGATCAACCTGCCTACGGTGTCGCCGGGCGACTACGTCGAACGCGAGTACGTGCGCGTGCTCGATCCGCCCTCGGGCCTCGCCGGCGGCGTGCTCGGCGACCGCTTCTATTTTCGCAGCGACGAAACGCCCTTTCATCGAAGCGAGCTTGTCGTGGCCGCGCCGCGCGATCTGCCCTTTGCCTTTGAACGCCGCGGCGACGCGCCGGCGCCGCAGCGCTCGACGCTGCGTTCGGCGAACGAAGAGCTGCAGGTCATTCACTTCGGCGTGAGCGGGGCCGAGCCCGTGCAGGGCGAACCACTCGCCGTGAATGCCCGCGAGTTCACGCCTTCGATCAACTGGGGCATTCACGCGGAATGGCCGCGCTTCTTCGCCGGCCTTCGCGACGTGCTCGCCGACCGGGACCCGGCGGATCCGGCGGCGCGCGCCCTGGCGCGCCGCGTGACGGACGGTGCGGAGAGCGACGAGGAGAGGGCGCGCCGCCTGCACCGCTGGGTGCTCGAGGAGATCGAAGACGGCGGCAGCCCCTTCGGGCTGGCGCCGCAGATGGTCGCGGCGCGAAGTGGCCATCGCGCGCGCGTGCTGCACTACTTGATGCGCCTCGTGAACCTCGAATCGGAGCTGCTCCTTTCGCGCGGGGCGAACAACGACCAAACGGCGAGCGAGCTCGCCGACGAAGACACCTACGCCAACCTCGTGGTGCGCTGGAACGGGCAGATCCTGATGACGACGGCGCGCTCTATGCCCTTCGGCTACGTGGTGCCGGGGCTGCGCAACCAGGAAGCCGTGGTGCTCTTGCCCTACGCGGAGGGCGACGCCTTCGAGCGCACGCGCATCCCGGACGTGGCCGAAGGCGCCGACCGGCACCGCATTGAGATCATTGCGGACGTGCTTACCGGCGGCGCCGCGCGCCTTTCGGTGATGGAGCGCTACCAAGGGCACGACGCCGTGCAGTGGCGCGAAAACCTCGAAGCGATTCCCGCCGCCGAGCTGAACGACCGCTTCGAAGAAGCCTACGCCGGCCGGATCGTGCCCGGCGCACAGCTGACAAGTCTGCGCGTGCAGGGCCAGGACGAGTTCGGCACGCCGCTGACCCTCCGCTACGAGCTCGAGGTGCCCGGGTTTGTGCGCGAAGGCAGCGACGGGCGCCGGGTGCGGGCGCTCTTCGCCGCGGGACTGACGGCGATCTACGCGACGCTGGACGAACGCCAAACGACGCTGCAGGTCGGCCCGGCGATCGATCTCGACGTCATGCTGACGCTGCGCGGCGCGGACGGAGCCGTCGCGCCGGAAGCGATAGTCCTCGAAGGTCCCGGCGGCGCGCGCTTCGAGATGGAAAGCGAGCAACGCGGCGACGAACTGGTCGTGCAGCGGCGTCTGCGCCTGCCGATGATGCGCGTAACGCCGGACGACTACGCGGCCTTTGCGGCCTGGGTGCGCCGCGTCGACGAAGCGGACGCCCGTGAGCTCGCGATCGCGGGCCCGTAAGCGCGCACGCTTTGTGACTTGTGCGCAGCGACGGAGCTCGCTAGTACCTCACCACAGGAGTTTTGATCGATTGAGTGTGGATGATCCGCGTCGAGGTCGGCGGGTGTTGAACACCGCAAAGGCCGCCGCGCAAGCGTCCGTGATTTTGCTTGGTCTGCTGAGCGCCGGATGCGGAAGCGTGCAGCCCGAGCAGCTGAACGAGGGAAGCGCGATGTCGATTCACTACCTTGAAATCGTGACGGAGAACGTCGATGAGGTCTGCGGGCTCTATGAAACCGCCCACGGGCTCTACTTTGGCCCAGAGACGGCGGCGATGGGGCAGGCGCGGCTCGCGACGCGCCCCGACGGTTCGATGGTCGGCGTTCGCAGGCCCCTCGCCGAGCATGAGCAGCCGATCGTACGAACGTATGTTGCCGTCGAGGACATTGACCAGGCGGTGCGCGCCGCGGAGGCGGCCGGCGCGATGACGGCCTACCCGCCAACGGCGCAGGGGGACTATGGCTCCTTTGCCATCGTCATTCAGGGCGACGTTCAGCATGGCCTTTGGCAACGTCCCTAACCCTTTGCCTTGCGCGCTGCGCATCGCGCCCAAGAGTGCGGGCGTGCACATTTTCAGCAACTTCGATTCTGGAAACATCGAGGTCGTCCGCGACGGAATCACTCGGGTGGAGCTGGCCATTCGCAAGGACGCCGGCGAGGACCACTACCAGTGGTTTCACTTTGCCGTAGCGGGGCGCGAGCCGAAGACCCTCGCGATCACCAACGCCGCAGGCGCGTCCTACACGGGCGGCTGGAAGGACTACCGGGCCTGCGCGTCTCATGACCGCGAACACTGGTTTCGCGTGCCGACACGCTATCAAAACGGCGTGCTTGAGATCGACCACGCGCCCAAAGCAGACCTGACCTGGTACGCCTACTTCGCGCCCTATAGCTACGAGCGGCATCAGCGGCTCATCGGCGAGGCACAGCAGGCCGAAGGCGTCAGCTACGAATGCCTCGGCGAAACGGTCGACGGTCGGCCCCTCGACATGCTCGCCGTGGGCGAAGGCGAGACGCCCCTTTGGATCATCGCCCGGCAGCATCCCGGCGAATCGATGGCCGAGTGGCTCGTCGAAGGCCTGCTTGAGCGCCTGCTCGATGAAAGCGACGGCCTTTCGCGAACGCTGCGCAAGGAAGCGCGCTTCTACATCGTGCCGAACATGAACCCGGACGGCGCGAGCCGAGGCCATCTGCGCAACAACGCCGCCGGCGCCAACCTCAACCGCGAATGGGCCGAGCCGAGCGTGGCACGTTCGCCTGAGGTCTTTCACACGCTGGCCGCCATGGACCGGCTAGGCCTTCGCTTCTGCCTCGACGTGCACGGCGACGAAGCCCTGCCCTACAACTTCATCGCTGGCAGCTTCGGTGTCGCGGACCTTTCGCCGAAGCTCGTCGAACTGCACGACCGCTACTGCCTGCGCCTTGAAGAAGCATGTCCGGACTTCCAGCGCGAGCACGGTTACCCCCGGGCTGCACCCGGCAAGGCGAACATGAAAATGGCGACGAACCAGCTCGCGGGCCGTTTCCAAGCGCTCGCGATGACGCTCGAACAGCCCTTCAAGGACAGCCACCTTCCGCGCCCCGAAGGCTGGAGCCCGGAGCGCTGCAAAACGCTCGGCCGCGCCCAGCTCGACGCCCTTCAAGCGGTCATGACCGAGCTATAAGCCGCGCCTGCGCCCCGCCTCGTCAGGCGCGACAACATCTGCTTGGCCACACTTGGTTTTGAACGTTGGGGAGATGGAGTGAGCGCAAGTGCGGCGGTCGAACGCGCCCGCGCGTCCTACGTCGAGCGTCCTGCTCTGCGCGTCGAGCATCCCGCGTTGCGCGTTCTGCGCCGCCTGCGTACTTCGTCCGCCCCCTGCTCTCGCCTTAACCGAACCGCATTGGGTCTACGCGGGTCTACGCCGCTCTCGGCGTCGCCACGGCGCGGCGGTAGACGAAGCGGCTTCCGCGGCGTGTGCACATTTCAGCGATGACGGGCCAGCGATGGGGCCGGGAGCCGTCGAGGACGTGGACCTCGAGGGCACCGGTTTCGCCGGCGCGGTCGAGGGCGTGCTCGATGGTGGCGTTGTCCTCACCGCGAATCATCAGGGTGAGGGTCTGGTCGGCGGGGCGGTAGGAAAAACGAATGGACATGGCTTTGGGTGGGCTTGTGGCTGGGGTGAAGGGCGTGGGTGGGGAGAGTGCAACCATCGTGCCCTGCCTTTGATTCGGCGGAACTCGAGGAAAAACGCAAAAAAGCTGCAAGTCTGCCGCCCCTAGGCACGACATTTCTGACGCATCGGGCGCCAACGGTTCGACACCAGAGCTCCCGCATGCTTTGGTGGTCCGCTATGAGGATGAGGCTTGCAATTTCGCTCGTGCTGGCGGTTTCCACCGCGGCGTGTGGCGGTGACGATGAACCCAATGTCGACGTGGGAGACGATCTCTTCGGACTCGACAACGCCAGCGGCTACGCCGGGAACTACGAAGAATCGCTGGCGGCGCCGAGCGAGGTGAAGGCGGACCAAACGCTTCCGACCGATTTCAACCTCATCGATACCCAGTCGCCCGTGAAGAGCCAGGGCAGCCGCGGCGTGTGCAGCGTGTTCGGCACCGTCGCTCTGATGGAGCATCTCTACATCTCGGACGGCACGATCGCCGACCCGGACTTCTCCGAGCAGTTCCTCCAGTGGAGCGCGAAGTTTGAGGTGGGCTCGTTCCCCAACAGCAGCGGCAGCAACGCAGCGTCGAACCTGCGGGCCCTCAGCAACTTCGGCACCGTGGTCGAGGCCGACTGGCCCTACGAGACGAGCGAATGGGGCACGGCCGAAGACGAAGCATGCACCGGCGATAACCGCCCTACGCGCTGCTACACGAACGGCGAGCCGCCGGCGAGCGCCATGTCCGCGCAGCGCTTTCGCCTGCCCACCGGTCGCTGGCTGAGCAACAGCGTCGAGTCGATCAAGTCGCACATGTTCAACACGAACACCGCGGTTCAGGCCGGCGGCGACTTCTTCCGCCAGGCGTGGGGCCACGGCAGTACGAACCTTGGGCGGTACGCGCCGTACCGCGCGCTGGGCTACGTGCTCGCGCCGAGCCGGGAAGACGTGGACGACAGCAGCGGCGATCGCCGCGCCGGCCACTCGTTCCTGCTCGTGGGCTGGGACGACGAGCTGGAGGTCCAGGAAGTCGACGCCGAGGGTAACCTTCGCGTCGATGACAACGGCGAGCCCGTCGTGCAGCGCGGCTTCTTCCTCTTCAAGAACAGCTGGGGCACGGGCTGGGCGCAGGACAACCCCTTTGGTGCGGGCTACGGCTGGATCGCCTACGAGTACGTCGAGGACCACCTCTCGGCCCGCGTCAGCGGCGTGCCCGAAGTCACGCTCGTCGAGTCCTGCGGCAACGGCCGCGACGACGACCAGAACGGCCTCGTGGACTGCGCCGACACAGCGTGCGCCGAAGACCGCGCATGCATCGACCCGACGGGCACGTACACGTCCACGACGCGCGTGGATATCCCGGACAACGACCCCACGGGCGCTGAGAGCACGATCGTGGTGGACGACGGGGGGCAGGTCACGGGCGTGACCGTCAACGTCAACATCGAGCACACCTACCGCGGCGACCTTCGCGTCGAGGTGGAGAAGGACGGCGCAATCGAAGTGCTCACCAATGGCCAAGGCGGCGGTGAAGACAACTTCGAAGGCACCTTCGACCTCTCAGCCTTCGACGGCATCGAAGCTTCCGGCACGTGGATCCTTCGCGTCGTCGACAGCGCCGGCGCCGACGTCGGCGCGATCCTCTCGTGGGGCCTCGACATTGCCCGCTGCATTGGCGCCGCGTGCGACGACACGCCCGAGGTGCGCAGCTACACGAACGACACGCTTGGCGTCATCCCCGACAACGACACGGAAGGCGTCAGCTCGACGATCACCGCGACGGACGCGGGCCCGATCGGAACGCTTCGCGTAACGGTCAACATCTCGCACGAGTTCCCCGCGGACCTCGTCGTGCGGCTAGCGCGCAACGATACGACCGTCGAACTGGTCAACAGCCCGAACGTTTTTGAAACGA
>JBCCRV010000007.1:0-31653 GCA_039201085.1 Myxococcota bacterium
CATGCCTTCGCGCCCAGCCCATCCACGATTTTGCCGTCTCTTCGGCTCGAAATCCGCTGGGGATTCCTTCGCCTCATAGACGCAAACTCGCAGACGATCTGACCACGAATCCACGGGCGTTCATTTGAAGACAGGCCCTAGACCACGAACGAGCGCGCCTTGGAACGCGTCAGCGAATCGGTTCGGCAAATCCCTCAGGCGGGTGTAGGGGACCGACGCCCTTGCCGACCTGCCCACGCGCCGCAAGAAGGAAGCCATGACGAGCGCGCCCCCGGAACTCAACCACACCTTCACCGACGCGGACTTGGACGCGCTGCTAGCCTACGGCACGGTGGTCAGCTACGCGGACGGCGACGAGCTAAGCCGCGAAGGCACCCGGAACGTGGACGCGCTCGTCGTGCTCGAAGGGCAGATCGACATTCACCTGCCGACCACGGACGGCGAGCGCCGCGTTGGCTGGATGGAACGCGGTCAGTTCGCCGGCGATATCACCCTCGTCACGGGCCAGGCGACCCTCGTCAACGTGCGCGCGAGCGGCGCATCGAAAGTGCTGCGCATTTCGCACGCCGACTTTCAGCGCCTCTTGGTCGAGGACTCGCACCTTTCGGACATCTTCGTTCGGGTGCTCACGGCCCGCCGCGCCTGGGCGAAGGCGCGCAACCTCAACTCGATCGTCTTGATCGGCTCGGCCTTCGATCGCCAGCTCTTCGCCCTTCGCGACCTGATGACGAAACACAACGTACCGCACTGCTGGCTCGATCCGGAACGCGACGCGGTGGGCGTTCGCATTCTCGCGGGCCGCGCGTTGGATCCTTCCGCGCTGCCCGTTGCGATTGTTGGCGACCACACCCCCTTGGTGCAACCGAGCGTGGCGGATGTGTCGATGCTTCTGGGACTCGACTCGGTCGCCGATGACAGCCACGTGGATCTGGTCGTTGTTGGCGCCGGTCCGGCCGGGCTCGCCTGCGCCGTCTACGCCGCAAGCGAAGGGCTCAGCGTCATCGTCGTCGACTCGAAGGGGCCCGGTGGACAGGCCGGTACGTCGTCCAAGATTGAAAACTACCTGGGGTTTCCGATGGGCATTTCTGGCCGCGAGCTGGCGGAGCGGGCCACCGTACAGGCCCAGAAGTTCGGAGCGCTTTTCGCTTCGCCGGCCACCGTAGAATCCGTGGCGCCCACGGGAAGCCACTACTGCGTTCGACTCGCCGACGGCCGCGCCTTTGACTCGCGCGCCGTCGTCGTTGCCAGCGGCGCCGACTACCGACGGTTGCCCATCGAGGGTCTTGAAGGCTACGAAGGCCGCGGCATTTACTACGGCGCAACGGCGATGGAAGCGCAGCTCTGTGCCCGGTCGAAGGTGTGCGTGGTCGGCGCGGGCAACTCCGCAGGGCAAGGTGCCGTGTTCCTTTCGGAGACCTGCGAAGAAGTGCACGTGCTCTATCGGCGGGCAGACATTCGCGAGACGATGAGCGAGTACCTTGTTCGGCGCTTGGAAAGCACGCCAAACATTCACCTTCATCCGCAAACGGAGATCGAAGGCTTTGAGGAAGTCGGCGGGCGCCTCGCTGGTGTTCAGCTCAAGGGCGACGGCGCGGCCCAAGGGCACCTCGCCACGCCCTTCGTCTTTCTCTTCATCGGCGCCGCTCCGTGCACGGACTGGGTGCCGGACGCAGCCGCCCGCGACCGTCGCGGTTTTTTGCTGACCGGCGTCGACCTCGAATCCGATGCGCTCGCCGAGTCTGGCTGGCCGCTGGATCGAGCGCCTTCCCGCTTCGAGACCTCGATTCCTCGCTTCTACGCCGTCGGCGACGTCCGCAGCGGCGGCGTCAAGCGCGTCGCGTCAGCGGTGGGCGAAGGATCCGGCGTCATCGCAGACGTGCACCGGGCCATCGCCGAAGCGTAGCTGGGAAGGGCCGCCAGCCTGAGGCACGGGCTGGAGCCTCGGCGCTTCTGTGCAAAGCGACAAATACCCGCGCAGTCTGCTTTCGCGGGTTATGGCCTTCGCGCAGGGCGCGCAGAGCAGTAGCCTTTCCGCCGTGGGCACATCGAGAAAAAAGCACGTGGTGATCGTTGGCGGAGGATTCGGGGGCCTCGAAGCGGCAAAGGCGCTTCGGTCGAGCGACGCCGACGTGGTCGTCATCGACCGACAAAATCACCATGTATTTCAGCCGCTTTTGTATCAGGTGGCGACTGCTTCCCTGTCACCGTCGGACATCAGCGTCGCGACGCGCGCCCCTCTTCGACGGCAGAAAAACTGCGGGGTGGTCTTGGACGAAGTGCAGGGCGTCGACCTCGAGCGCCGCCGCATTCTGGTAGCGAGTGGTTCGGTGGAGTACGACTACCTGGTGCTCGCCGCAGGCGCGACACACGCGTACTTTGGACGCGACGATTGGGCCAAGCTTGCGCCGGGGCTGAAGACCCTCGCGGACGCCACGGACATTCGCCGGCGTCTGTTGCTCGCGTTTGAAGCCGCCGAGCACGAAGGCGACGCGGATGCCCGTCGCGCAGCGCTCACGTTTGTCGTCGTTGGTGCGGGGCCGACGGGGGTCGAGCTGGCCGGTGCGATTCAAGAGATCGCATCGCACACCCTTCCAGAGGAATACCGAAACATCGATACGTCCACGGCGCGCGTCATTCTCGTGGAGGGCGGCGAGCGTATCCTGGCCGCGTTTCCGCCGGCAAGTAGCGCCCAGGCGCAGCGCGACTTGGAAGACCTCGGCGTGGAAGTACTCCTTGGTCAGCGGGTGACGGACATTCAAGAAGATGGCGTTCGGTTGGGAGATGAGTTCATCGGCGCCTACAACGTGTTTTGGGCGGCGGGCGTTCAGGCGAGTCCCCTTGCGAAGACCCTGGGCGTCCCGACGGACCGAGCTGGGCGCGTCTGCGTCGGCCCGGACCTGAGCATCCCCGGCCATCCAGAGGTGTTTGTGATCGGCGACATGGCGTCGGTGCGCTCAGCCGGATCGGATCGCCCGGTCCCGGGGGTAGCTCAGGGCGCGATTCAGATGGGGCGCTATGCCGGGAAGGTGATTTCGGAGGAACTCATTCGCGGCAGCTCGCCTGCGCGAAGCAGGCCGTTCACGTATGTCGACAAGGGTTCGATGGCGATTATCGGACGCAATCGAGCCGTCGCCGTCGTGGGCTCGCAGCAGTTCTCCGGATTCTTCGCGTGGCTTCTCTGGGCGGTGGTCCACATCCTTTTTCTCGTCGGCTTTCGCAACCGCTTTCGCGTACTCGTGGGTTGGGCCTTCAACTGGTTCGTGGGCAGCAGGGACTCGCGCCTCATCGTAGGCGACCGCCAGCTGCGGGTGATCGAACCGCAGGGTCCGGGTTTTGAGGCCAACGAAGAAGCGCCCGCCGAACAAACGTAGTCCGCGTGCAGGAGTCGCGGACGGGTGCGCTGCGATGACACACGCGCCGAGAACTTGTCACTGAAAGACCTGCGGAGGTTAGGGTGCACGTGGCGTCCCCGCATTGCCGCGGACGCTTTGGAGGTGGGTCAGTGGCAAAGGGTAAGCCAAAACAACGCGGCGGTCGCGATGGTTAGAACGCGGCCGTTTATCGCCATCGCAGCCTCATTCGCCGTTCTGGCCCTTTCGGAGCACGCCGTCGCGCAGGTGAACGCCGAGCGCTTGCGAAGCACGTTCACGGACCCCGGCACGTACTTTCAAATCGACGGCTCGGTCAGCTGGCTTCGCGGCAACGTCGACTTTCTCGAGGCCCGGTCCAGCCTTTCGTTGGGCCACAACCATCGCGTGCACACGCCGCTGCTGACCTTCACGGCGGCGTACGCCGAAATCAACGAAGACCCCTACCTGAGCCTTGCCTTTGGCCACGCACGTTGGACCGCTTCTTGGCACCCGAAAGTGGCTTCCGAAGTCTTCGTACAGGCGCAGTACAATGCCTTTCTCTTTCTCCGCCTTCGGCTGGTGGGCGGGGGCGGCGTGCGCTTCCTGCTCTACGAGTCCGAGAGCTTCGAGGCCCACGCAGCAAGCGGCTACATGGTCGAGCGCGAAATCTTTCAGCGCTCGGAGATCCCCGACGGCGAGCCCCATCCGATCGCCAGCACGAATCACCGCTGGACGAACTACCTCACCTTCAGCGTGCGTTTCGACGAAACGCTTTCGCTCGACAACACCGTATACGTTCAGCCGCGCTTCGACGACTTCAGCGACTACCGCGTGCTTGAGGAAGTCGCCCTCACGCTGAAGCACCGTAGCGGGCTGCTCTTTTCGATGGGCGTTTCCCTTCGCTTCGACAGCGATCCGCCCACCGTCCTTGAGCGGCTGGACGTGACGCTCTTCACGAAGCTCGGCGTGCATCTCGTTCGGCCCACGGAGCAGGCCGCTACGGATTCTCGCGAATAAGGCGCAGGAGGTCCTCGCCGAAACGCTCGATACGCGAGTGGCCGAGACCGGGAATCGCGTGGAGCTCGTCGAGCGTGCTGGGGCGCGTCTCGTCGAGGGCCGAAATCGTGCGCTTCTGAAAGACCATATAGGGCTTCCACTTCAGTTCGCGCGCTTTGCGCTTACGGAAGCGCTCCAGCGCGCCCTGAAGCGGCGAGTAGGCGGCGCGGCGAAAGGCCTTGGGCGCCTTCTTCTTGGCGGCCCGCGGTGCAGCTCCCGGCGCCTTCGCGCTACGGACGGGCTTTCCCGGGATCCAGACGGTGGGGTACTTGTTCCCGCGGTGCGCGAGTCGCCCTTCGCTCAGGCAGGTTTCGATCGCCGACACGATCGCGCGCTCTTCGTGTTCTTTGAGCGCGCCGTGTTCGGGCAAATGAAGAAGGCCTCCCTTGTTGAGCGCCTTGGCCCGGCTGCCGCGAAGAGCGCGCGCAAGCGCCGTCTTTCCCACGGGCCGCGTGAGGCCGCCTACGGCGGCGACGATGGTCGCCAGCGCTTCTTCGCCGAGGGCCGGCGGCGTAGGCGGCGCATCCTCTTCGAAGCTAACGTCGCCAAGGCAGACGTCGCAGCGTCCGCAGGGCGGCGTTTCGGCCATGCCGAAGTGCTCGCAGAGGAGCTGCTCCCGGCATCGGTCCGCATGCGCATAGGCTTCCATGGCGCGGAGCGCTTCGCCGGCCCCCCGATGCGAACCCGAGATCAGCCGGCGCTGCGTTTGCATGTCCGCGGCGCCGAAGAAGAGCACGCAGTTTGCCGCGTCGCCGTCACGCCCAGCGCGACCGGCCTCCTGGAAGTACGCTTCGAGGCTGCCCGGAGACTGGTAGTGCACCACGAGACGCACGTCGGGAAAGTCGATGCCCATGCCGAAGGCGCTCGTCGCCACCAAGATGCGCAAGCGGCCAACGCCAAAGGCGTGCTGGGCCCGCTCGCGCTCACGCTTCGTGCGACCGGCGTGGTAGTGGCGCGCCGCAAAGCCCTCGGCCTGCAGCGCATCGGCGACGGCTTCCGTCGCCTTGCGGGTGCTGCAGTAGACGATGGCCTTGCTTCCGCGGCGGCCTTGAAAGCCGGCGTCTTTGAGCATCTCGATGAGGCGCTTCGTGCGGTCCGCTTTGCTTCGGCGATGCTCGACGGAGAAGCAGAGGTTGGCGCGGCGAAAGTCGCCGCGCACCACGGCGGGGTCCGCAAGGCCGAGGCGTCGAATCAGCTCCTTGAGCACGCGCGGCGTCGCCGTAGCCGTGGCCGCCATCATCGGCGCCGAGCACGACTCTCGCAGCTCGCTGAGGCGCATGTACTCGGGACGAAAATCGTGCCCCCATTGACTCACGCAATGGGCTTCGTCAACGGCGATCAAACACGGCGGCGTCAGATCGAGCAACTCGCGAAAGCCGGGCCCGGCGGCCCGCTCCGGCGACACATAGAGCAATTCGAGCTCGCCGCGCGCGTAGGCGCGCAGCGTCGCGTGGTTGGCCGCGTCCCGCTGATGGCTGTTCACTAGCGCCGCCTTCACGCCGCGCCCCTGCAGGGCGTTCACTTGGTCCGCCATGAGCGCGATGAGCGGCGAGATCACAAGCGCGGGACCTTCGCCCTCGCGCGCTTTGGCGATCGCCGGGACCTGAAAGCACAGCGACTTGCCCGCACCCGTCGGCAGGAGAACGGCGGCGTCGCGCCCTTCAAGGGCCGCGACGACGGCGTCCTCCTGGTGGGGACGGAACGCATCGTAGCCAAAGACCGCCTTCAGCGTGGACCGTGCAATCGCCTGCGAGTTCACGGCGTACGCCATAGCGCAGGGCCGAACTCTCCGCCGCAGCTTTTACGCGCGCCGTGGGGGCCCTCAAAGCGACCCGCTACGAGGAGCCGGCCGCCTTGTCGGCGAGCGATTCGAGCTCTTCTTGCGTCACGCCCAAACGCGCCGCGACGGCGTGCGCGAGCGAGGTCGGCGCGACGCCGGGAACGAACTGATAGGTGGGCGTCTCTTCCTTTGTGAGCTCGACCTGAAGAAACTGCAGGTCGGCGCCCGCGTCGCCTTCAAGGCGGCGCGCGGCGTCGAGGAAGTGGGTGGTCATGAGGGCCCGCGGTTTTGCGCGCGGCAGAAGGCCGAGCACCATTTCGAAGATCGCAATGCCTTCGCTCGGATTGGTGCCGCTACACAGCTCGTCGAGGATCACCAAGGCGCCAGGCTCGAGCCGCTCGAAGAGCCGGCGAACGCGCATCAGCTCCGTGCCCAGGCGCCCTTCCTTATGGTCGGCCGGCGCGCTTTCGATGAGCGACACGAACATCTTGGGCGCCGCGACGAGACGCGCCCGCTCCGCCGGAACGAAAAAACCCGCCTGCCCAAAGAGCTGGGCCATGGCCACGGCCTGGAGCATGCGGGTCTTGCCGCCGCTGTTCGGCCCGGTGACGAGCACCATCGCATCCTCACGAAGGGTCAGCTCGCAGGGCACCGGCTTCACGCCGTCGACAAGAAGGAGGAGCGGGTTGAAGAGTCCAGCGAGCTCGACGTCGCCGCCGCTTTCGAAGGTCGGTAAACCGACCTGAAGATCCGCCGCCTGGGCGCGCGCGCGAAACGCGAGCGCCGCCGCATAGAACTCGAGTTGATGGATGAGCGAAAAGCAGGGAAGGAGCGCGTCTTCGAAACCTTCGAAGATGTCGTCGAGAATGCGCAGGATGACTTCGTGCTCGCCGAAGCGGTGACCGCGAAGAAAGCCCAGGATGCGCTCCCAAAGGCGCCGCCAGGGCGAGCGCACGAGGGGGTTGTCGGCGTCGTGCTTGCGCTCCAGCACTTCGTAGTCGCGAATCTTGCCGCCGTAGTCCAGCACAAGGCGCACGCGGAGCTCGGTGGCCTGCGATTCCTGACGGAGCAGATCGACAAGCCGTGACCAAACGGGTAGCTCGCGCACCTCCGTCGCGTAACGGCCAAGCCGCCCGAGGGCCGAGTTCGCCGAGGCAAAGCCCGTGGCTTGCTCGAAGAAGCGACGCACGGTGGTCAGCAGCTCGATCTTGCGCTTCACCGTTTCGCCCGTCGTCATCGGGCGGTCGTCGAGGAGATCGCGCATCTCGCGCAGCGTGACGAGGCACTCGACGAGCGGCTGCTGAAGGGCGTCGTTTTCCACGAGTTCGGCGAGCACGCCGTGCCGTAGCGACCGGTCGTCGGGGTCGTTGGTGGGCCGAAGCAGTGTTTGAGCGAGCACGGCGCCGTCGGGCACGAGCAGACCTTCGTCCGTCGGAATCGCCATCAAGCCTTCGACAAGGCGCGGTACGAAGAGCCCCGCGAGCTCGCTTTCATCCGCAAAGCGACTGGGGCCCATCCCGCCCGCCGCGCTCAGAAGCCCGCCGGCGTCGCCCGATTCGAAGCCAAAGCGCATCGCCGAGCGAAGGAGCTGGGGATCGGCCGTGAGCGTCGGCGTTTCGTGCAGCAGATCGAGCCAGCCCTCCGGCGCGGCCCGCGGGGCAAAAGCCCTCGGCGCGTCTGATTCGTCCGCAAGCTCGGCGGGCCTGGCCCGGCGCATGAGCCGGCGTTCGAGAGCCGTACGGCGTCGACGGCTTCTCACGAACTTGTCTCCGCGCGCGGCACACCGTAAGGGGTGCCGCGCTCGTCAAAAGTTCCCAAGGGACGAACTGGGCCGGAAGACATCTGCGCCAAGGAGCCGAACGCTACCCGATGTTAGGCGGCGCGTCTGCCCGACGGCTTCAGCCGCCGGGCGAAGGCGGCGGGGAAAAGCACACAAAGGCGCGGTCTTCGCAGCGGCCAAAGACGCAGGCGCCGCAGTCGCAGTCAAAGTCGAAGCGGCATTCGAGCGGAACGCATCCGCGCAGCGAATCGGCCGCGGGGTCGGAGGGATCGCACCGCCGATTCGGACCGCAGTCGAAGCCCTCGTCGCACCCGATGGGCACGCAGCCGAAGAACCCAGGCAGCGCCGCTTCCTCATCGCAGCGAAAGCCCTCGGCACAGGCGCCGCCTTCGGACCCGCAGCGCGGCCGGCGACAGCCGTGTTCGTCGATAGGGTCGGCGCCTCCCACGCCGCAGAGCTCACCGTCTGGGCAAACGAACCCGTCGGCGCAGGAGCGGGGCTCGCAGCGTCCTTCGTCGCCGCACACTTCATCGCTTTCGCAGCTGTCCTCCGTGCAGCGCGCCACGCAGCGAGAGTTGAGCCCATCCACGCACGGTTCGTCGCTCTCGAACTCCTCGCAGACCGAACCGGCGGCGCAGCCTCCCGGTTCGCACTCCCGTTCGGGCGCCGAGACAGCGCCGCAAAGGGGCCCGGGCGGGATGTCCCGTACGCAGTCCAATCCGTCACAGTCGCCGGCGTCGCGGCAAATCGTGACGCCTTCGGGCGGCGGCGCCACTCCGGGGCAGACCGGGCCCAGCGTCCAGCGACCATCGGAGCAGAAGAAGTCGTCCTGGTCGATATTCGGGTTGGTCACCCGGTTGCGGCAGCTGAACGTGTTCGATGTGTTGTCGTCGTCGCCGTCGATGCAGCACGGCTCACCGGCAACACGAGCCCCCGAGGGACAGTCCATGCGGAACGTCGCGGGATTGTCAAAGATGCAGCTCACCTCCGGCGTGACATCAACCCAAACTCCGCCGTCGCACGCGGCGAAGAACGGCTCGCCGGATCGCGTGTATTCGCAGGCGGGAACCCGGTCCGAAAAGAAACTTGGGTCGACGCAACATGGCCCGCCAACCTCAACGGCTGCGGGGCAGATGCCGCCGAAGAGCACGCAGCTCTCGCACAGGCACGCGCGGCATTCGCCAGAGTCGGCACAGACAACGCCTTGGCCCATCTCCGTCGTCATCATGTCCGCCTCACCGTCCGGCGGAGACGAACTCGAGCAGCCGTACAGGACGCCGAAAGACACGAGCACCAGGAGCCAGCGAGGCACGTGCATCGGGTCAAGCCATCGGAAAGCGAAGAGTAGGTTTGGAGCACGCATGGTCCCCAAGTACGCAACAAACGCACCATGCGATCAGACGTTTTTTGTGGGGGGGTCCACGCGCTGATGTGCGCCAGTACGTGCCAAGAGGGGCGAGGAGGTCGGCTGGGGAAGAGACAGCCGGCAAGGATTCCCGATTCGACTCGAATTTCTCGCTCCTCACGGATGGCACAGCGCGTGCTCGTGCGGGTTCCATGCTTCGAACTCCGCTCCTTCTTCTCTCGCTCCTGAGCTTCCTCTTCATTGGCTGCGCGGACTCTTCGATGGCCCCTGAAACGCCCGGCGACTCGATGGAGATGGGGACGCCAAGCATGGTGGAGATGGGCGTCGCTGACGCACCGGAGGGTGCCTGCATCGATCCCGCACCCACGACGGACGAATTCCGTCGCCTCTGCAACGGCGACATCGCGTGCGACGATTGCTTCATCGACGACCCCAACCCCGCTTCGATTCCTGGCGCCTGCTACGACGGTTGCAACTGGTGCGACTGCGGCCCCGGTGGGCTTCAGCCAGAAGCCTGCACGGCGCGCGCGTGCGGGCCGATCCCGGAAGACGAGCGCCTCCCCGCCGCGATGTGCGGCGACCAGTGCCAAGCAACGGACGAAGCGCCGCCCGCCGACTACGCCGGCGAAAGCGCGTGCCTCACGCCTTGCGGATGGTGCACCTGCACGGCGGATGGTGCGAACCGGTGCGAAGGCACGAACGGCTTCTGCCACGGCCCACCGCTCGAAAGGTAAGTACGCGCCACGGCTGCCCCATCCGCTAACCGATAACGACTCGTCGCACGCTCGGGCCACTCATGCAAAGCTCCGGCGCGATGACGGAGTCGCGCTTTATCGTCGGCATTGACCTCGGAACGACGCACACCGTCGTGGCCTACGCGGACACAGCGGAAGAAGCGCCCGTTCGCACCTTTTCGATTCCCCAGCTGGTCGCGCCGGGCGAGGTGGAGGGCCGCGACGTGTTGCCTTCGGTCCGCTTTCACGCGGCGGCAGGTACGCTGGCCGAATCGGACCGGGCCCTGCCCTGGGCGAGCGAAGAGCCCGCGGTGCTCGGCGCCTTTGCGGAGCGGCTTGGACGGCAGACTCCGTCCCGCCTGGTCGCGAGCGCCAAGAGCTGGCTGAGCCACTCGGGCGTCGATCGCACGGCGCCGATTCTGCCTTGGGGGTCCGATGATGCGGGTTCCGATGATGCGGGTTCCGATGATGCGGGTTCGGATGTTTCAGGTTCGAGCGGGACGGGCTCGGAAGCTTCAGGCCTAAGCGCCGACAAAGTCTCGCCCGTCGACGCTTCGGCGAGCTACCTCGCGCACGTTCGTGCTGCCTGGGATGCCGCCCATCCGCGCAATCCGCTCCACACGCAGGAAGTGATCCTGACGGTGCCGGCCTCCTTCGACGAAGGCGCGCGGGCGCTGACGCTTCAGGCCGCCAAGAAAGCGGGCCTGCGCGTACGGCTCGTCGAAGAGCCGCTCGCGGCCTTCTACCGCTGGCTCGACGACTCGCAGGACGAACTCGAAAGCGCCCTCGGCCAAACGCGGCTGGCCCTCGTTGTCGACGTGGGCGGCGGCACGACAGACCTCACGCTCCTTCAAGTAGAGCTTCGCGAATCGGGCCCGCGCCTGACGCGCATCGCCGTCGGCGAGCACCTCATGCTCGGCGGCGACAACATGGATCTCGCCTTTGCAAAGTTCGCCGAGCGCGAGATGGGCAAGTCGCTCAGTGCGCCACGCTTTGCCGAGCTCGTTCGCCAGTGCCGGCGCGCCAAAGAAACGCTGCTTCAGAAGGACGCGCCTGACCAGATCGAGCTGACCCTCGCCGGCGGCGGCAGCCGTCTCATCGGCGGCACGCTCAAGGCGCCCCTTTCGCGGCAGCACGTCGAAGACGTCGCCCTTGGCGGCTTCTTTCCTGACGTTGAGCTCGGCGCCGAACTCAAGCGCGGTCGCCAAGGCATCGTCGAATTCGGCCTTCCCTACGTGGCCGATCCCGCCGTCACGCGCCACGTTGCGGCGTTCCTTCGGCGCCACGAAGCGCTGGCCGCGCGCGCCCTTCAGGCAAAGGACGAACGTTCGCCCGTTCAGGCCGGCCCCGCCGTTCCCGACGCCGTGCTCTTCAACGGCGGCGTCTTTCACGCGAGCGCTATCGCCGAGCGCATGCGCGGCGTGCTCGAATCCTGGCGCGGCGCCGGCGTGTCGCTTCTAGAAAACGGACGGCCCGATCTCGCCGTGGCCGAAGGCGCCGTCGCCTACGGACTCGCACGCCGCGGAAAGGGCCTTCGCATCGGGGGCGGTTCGGCGCGCAGCTACTTCTTGATCGTCGCCGGCAAGGACGAAGACGCACGCACCGGCGTTTGCGTGCTTCCCCGCGGCTCCGAAGAAGGCGAAGAGGTGTCGCTGCCGGACCGCACCTTCTCGCTGCGTGTGGGTCGACCGGTCCGCTTTCACCTCGTCAGCAGCACGGCGGATGTGGAGCATGTGGCTGCAGGCGACGTGCTGAGCATCGACGACGGCGAACGCTACAAAGATCTACCGCCGATCGCCGCCGTGCTCGACGGCGACGACGAAAAGGAAGTGCCCGTCGAGGTGCGTGCGTCGCTCACGGAAATCGGCACGCTCGAGGTCAGCTGCATCGAAAAGGACGGCGGGCGCCGCTGGAAGATGGAGCAGCAGCTTCGGGGCGGCGCCGCCCTGGAAGCGGCACGCATCGGCCAGCTTCACCCACGCTTTGGCGAAGCCGTCGCCCTCGTGAAGCGCATCTACGGCAAGAGCAAAGGCCAAGGCGAGGTCAAGGCCGCGGAGGTGAAGCGGCTGCGCGCGGACCTTGAAAAGGTGCTCGGCCCACGTGAAAGCTGGGAGACGCCGCTCCTGCGCGAGCTCTTTGGCTCGTTGCTCGCGGGTCTGAAGCGGCGCCGGCGCAGCGCCGACCATGAGCGCGTGTGGTTTCACCTGGTCGGCTACTGCCTGCGGCCGGGCAACGGCTATCCGCTCGACCGCTGGCGCGTGGAGCAGCTGAAACCGGTGCTCAAGCAGGGCCTGCAGTTCGTGCCCGAAGCGCAAAACTGGAGCGAGTTTTGGATCATGTGGCGACGGCTGGCTGGGGGACTCGACGCGAGCGCGCAGAACGCACTCATGGACATGATCGCCTTCTACCTCGAGCCTCCGGCGAAGAAACCCAAGCCGCGACCGAAGGGCCCGAAGATGCTCGGGCGCGATTCGATGGTGCGCCTGGCCGGTGCCCTTGAGCACCTGGATGCGGACCGAAAGTCCCAGGTGGGCGGCTGGCTCGTCGAGCGTCTGGACAAGCACGACGAAAATCCGCAGAGCTGGTGGGCCGTCGGCCGCATCGGCGCCCGCGTGCCTTTTTACGGAAGCGCCCACCGCGTCGTGCCGCCGCACGTCGCCATGCAGTGGCTCGAACGGGCCCTGACTTTTGATTTCGGCGATGCGCCCGAAGCGGCCTTTGCCGCCACGCTAATCGCCCGCGTGTCCGGCGACCGGCAGCGTGACCTGGACGAGGGCGTGCGCCGCACCGTCGCCGAGCGCCTGGCCGCCGCCAACACCAGCCCCGCGTGGCAGACCATGGTGCTCGACGTGGTTCACCTCGATGCCGCCGATGAGCGAAAGATCTTCGGCGATTCGATGCCGCCGGGCCTTCGACTCCTCGAGTAGCCACGGACGAGCCATCTAAGCGCTTCGCGATTGGTCCCTACGCGCTTACCCCTCGAGGTTCCAGCGCACTCGCCAGGCGCAGACCGGGTCGCCGCGAAGCACGCTGCGTTCGTAGTGGGCTCGCGGCTCCTGGGCGCCCACGCGCTCGGCGAGCACCTCGCACCATCCGGTGAGCGTGCAGCAATAGAGGCGCCCGGGCGGATCGTGGCCCTCCACCTCGACGACGCAGCCCGCCTCATCGAGCTCGGTGATCGTCATCGTTCCCGCGTCGTTGAACTGGCGCCACATCGATGCGACGCGCGATAGCGCGTAGTCGCGGCGCATGATGTAGAAGGCGATTCGGCGCATAAAGCCGCCCATGTTCTTACGGGCGCCCGCGGCGCCAAGCTCCTTCGCAAGCTCCCCGTGCATGCCTCCGAGGGCCGATTCGGCCGCCTGCAGGAACGTCTCAAACTCCTCCGCCGGGTGCCATTCCAAGGGCAAGGCCTCCGCATGGCGTGCGCGAACGGCGGGCGGGCATCGCTCGAGCACCTCCTGCAGGGCCGCTTCGCCGCGCGTTTGGCGAATCCATGCGGCGGCGTTCAGCAGACCCTGGGCCTTGATATTCATGGCGCTCCAGCGCGCCCGCGCGGCCGATCACAAGCGCCGCCCTGGCAGGCTCGAGGCCCCTTCGCCGGGGCCTCCGAGCCCTCGCCGCCTTGGACGCCCCTCGCACGCGGATCGAACTTGACGCCACAGCCCGCAGATCGTTGAATGGGCGCGGCGCGATGCACCGCGCCCACTACCCGCGTCGAAGGCACGCGGAAGGGGAGCAAAGAAGCGATGTTCGCAGTCGTGATCACGGAAAAAGGCGGCCAGCAGCGGCGGATGGAGTTCGACAAGAACGAAGTCACCATCGGACGCGTCCAAGGGAACGACATCATCTTGCCGAAAGGCAACGTGAGCAAGCGCCATTCGCGCATCGTGCTCAAGGACAACCGCTTCATCGTGGTGGACCTGAAAAGCACGAACGGCACCTACGTTAACGGCCGCAAGATCACCTCGCCCTTGGTCGTGAAGCCGGGGGACAAGGTCTACATCGGCGACTTCATCATGAACGTCGAGGAGATGGCGCCCGCAAATGCCGGCCCGCCGCCCCTTTCGCCGCCCAACGCGGGACCGCCGCCCCTGGCGCCTTCGAACTCGCCCAGCGCCCCTCCGCCGGCCTTCGGTGGCGGCGCAAGCGGCGGCTTCGCCGGCCCGCCCTCGCAGGGGGCCCCGGCCTCCGGTGGCTTTTCCGGCCCGCCGCCCCTTGGCGGTGCGACCGCCCCGCCGCCGCAGGCCGCTCCCGCTCCGGCTCCCGCGCCCATGGCCGTTCCGGCACCCGCACCCGCACCCGCACCCGCGCCGGCTCCGGCGCCCATCGCGGCAGCACCGGCGCCCGTTCCCGTCGCGCCCGCGCCCGCTCCAGTCGCGCCCGCTCCAGCTCCTATCGCGGCTGCGCCAGCTCCGGCGCCAGCACCGGCGCCCATCCCCGCTGCGCCAGCTCCGGCTCCTATCGCGGCTGCGCCAGCTCCCGCCCCCACCTTTGGCTCGCCGCCGAGGGCGCCCTCGCTTCCTTCGTTCCCCCCAAGCGCCGCGAGCGAAGGTCTCGACAGTGTCATGGGTCTGCTCGCGTCCCAGTTCGACATTGCCGATGCAAGCGCCGAAGGTCAGCACGACCCGGATCGCCGCAACCGAGCGAAGGCAGCGATCGCAGACGCGATTGCCACGGCCGGCGCGAGCTCAGACTTGGCGGGCCCGGCGCTCCAAGAAGCCGTTGGACTCGGCATTCTGGACGCCTACATCAACGACGAGGGCATCCACGCGCTCGTGATCGATTCGCCCACCCGCGTACGGTTGGATCGTGGGAACGGTCTCGAAGACGCCGAAGGGAGCTTTTCGTCGGCGCGTGCGTTGACGATCGTAGGGCGGCGACTTCTCGCCCGGGGCGGACACGATTCGTCCACGGCGATCGGCACGGTTGATCTTCCCGGCGGCGCGACCGCCACCGTGATGCTTCCACCCATCGCGGCCAGCGGAACGGTCATTGAACTTCACCGGGCCACAAGCACGGATGCTCCTGGCCTCGTCGCCCGCGGCGTGCTCAACGACGCCATCGTGGGCACGCTCTCGGCGGCGGTGCAGCGCGGGCTCGGGATCGTCGTCGTGGGCAGCGCCGAAGGTACGCGCACCGTGCTGGGCGCCCTCACGACGATGACGAGCGAGAACGAGCGCGTCGTCGCCGTGAACGCCCCACACGTGTCCGGCCGTCCCCGCGTGTCGCTCACCACGGGACAGGGCACAACGATCGCCGAGCTCCTCCGCGCGACCGGTTCGATGCGATGCCAGCGCCGCGTGGTCGATGGCGTGGGCGCCGGCGACCTCTTTGGTGTCGTAGGCGCGGCATCCGCGGTGGGTCACACCTTCGTGGGCGTCAACGGCGCAGGCGCGTCAACGCTCGAGCTCGGTGTCGGTTTGGGCGGTGTTCCCAAAGACGCGGCCTTTGGATTCCTGGGCAGCGCCTTTCGCGTCATGGTGATCGTCGGCGCCGTAGGTTCGGACGTGCGCGTGACGGAACTGCACGAACTGCACGACGGCGCGTCCACGCGCCTGTTCCACTGGAACGGCTCGGACTTCGCCCACGAAGCGTCACTCCGAGACGACTAGTACCTCTCCACAGGAGTTTTGATCGATTGAGTGTGGATGATCGGCTTCGAGGTCGGCGGGCGTCCGACGCAGGACACGCCGAAGCGTATTCAAGGAGGAGGGCCGGCGAGATCGACGGCGAGGGCCGCACTCAATCGGTCAAAACTCCTACGGTGAGGTACTAGACCGGTTCGACCGTTATCTGATTGCCTCGGGTTCGTCGGTCGGGTCTAGAGCGGCGGAAAGGACGAAGGACGCGGCGGCGGGTAGGCGGGCCTCGCGAAGAGGTAGCCCTGGCCGAAGTGGCATCCGGTCCCCTGAAGCGCCTTCATCTCTTCGGTCGACTCGATGCCCTCGGCGATCACGCGGGCGCCAAGCTCTTCGCACAAGCGCACCAAGTGCTTCACGAGAATCTGACGGCGCTTGTCCTTATGAATCTCTGCGATGAGCCCGCGATCGAGCTTGACGATTTCCGGCTCGAGATCCGTGATGTACCTCAGGTTGGAGTAACCGGCGCCAAGGTCATCGACCGCGAGGTGAATCCCCTTGCCCCGGATCTCCGACAATACCGAGCGGCAGAGCGCGAAGTGACTCAAGGGAACCGATTCGGTGACTTCAACGTACACGCCTGGCGCATGCTGAAAGATCGGATCGTCCGGCTGAACGAGCCACGATTCGTCGAACTCCTGCGGATGAATGTTCAAAAAGAGCGGGTAGTCTGGGCAGTTCTGCGTAGAAATCTCGCGGACAATACGACCGACCGCCCCGCACACATTGCTGCGAATCGCCTCGGCGATGAGCTCGACCGGGCTCTCGTAATGCGGCGATGAACTGCGGACGAGCGCTTCGTAGGCGAACACCCGAGCCGAGCCCAAGTACACGATCGGCTGGTAGACGACCCGAAGCTCGCCGGCGCTGAGCACCTGCGGAATCTGGGAAGGTCGGCGCGTGCGCCGAAAGCCGGGTCGGGGTCGCTTTGCTTTCTCGAGCCAAGCGATGAAGTTTTCCGAGTCCGACATGAAGAACTCACAGTATAGGGGCTTCGTCAGGCCTGAGGCAACGCACACAGCTTGACATCGAGCCGCGGACCCCCGACGTATACTTAAGGTGCTAAAACGTCTCCTCATCGGCTTTCTGAAGGGCGCGGCCGTGGGCGCTGCGGTAGGCGCCGTCTTTCATTTCGGCCTCGGCTGGACCGCGGCCTCCGGACTGCTCGCGTACCTTTTGGCGATGGGCGCCGGCGCCACAGCCGGCGTTCTGGCGGGCAAGCCCCCCTGGAAGCATCAAGCGTGGATCGAGTCGGTGCTCAAAGCTGTCTTCGGACTGGCCGCTGGCGCCGGCGTGTACTGGGCAAGTCAACAATGGCTGTCTTTCGATCTGCCCTTTGCACTCGCACCACTTCCAGCGGGAACGCCCTGGGTTGAAAGCACCTTTGCCATCGCCCTTGCTGCCGCGACGGTGTTTGGGACCTTCGTCGAACTCGACAACACGGACGAAGACTCGGCTCCCTCCCCCAAGGTGCGCGTGGCAAGCGGCGAAGCCGCCGAAGTTGGCGTGCCCGCCGCCCTTGAGGAACGCGAGTTGGAGCGATGAGCGCACCGGACGACGACGAGTCACTCGTCGACGCGATCTGTGAAAGCTACGGCATCGAAGACGACGATACGTTCTACGTGCGCGCGTTGCTGGAGCGCGATCCCCACACCTGGCCGGGATGCTGCGGCGAAGGCTGCAACCCCTGCATGGCCAACATCACGTCGGCAGCCCGTGAAATCTTGCAGCGCCGCGAAGGCTGACCCCGTTCGGCGCATAGGGGGCCCGTGGTACGCTAGCGCTCATCCCCAAAATCCCGACGGCCATGTTCTCGCCCGTTCACACGACCATCAGCCATCCCCCCACCTCGAAAATGCGGGGCATTTCCTTCGGTACGCGGACGCTCAATTCCGCGCAGTCAGCTCAAAAACCTGGCCACGGCGATTGTTGGGATGAGCTCTAGTGCCGTGAAGCACAGCCAATACGACGTGCTTTTTCGGCTGGCCGAAGGGGGTATGGCGTACGTAGACGTCGCGCGCGCCAAGGATGCGCAGCTCGTCGCCATCAAGCGACCAAAGGCGCATCTGCTCGAAGACCCGGCGTATCGACGGGCGTTCATGCGCGAAGCACAGCTCGCGGAGCTCATTCAACATGAAAACGTCGTCCGGGTTCACGAGAGCGGCGTGGACCAAGAGGGCCCGTACATCGTCATGGACTACGTACAGGGAACGACCCTGCGCGGCCTCTTGCGCCACGGAAAGAGGCGAGGAACCGAGCTTCCCCAAACGGTGGCGGCGCAGCTCGCTCGGGACATCACGCAAGGCGTGGAAGCCGTTCATCGGTGCAAGGAGCGGGACGAGCCGCTCAACATCGTTCACCGCGACATCTCGCCGACGAACGTACTGCTGAGCTGGGACGGTGAAGTCAAGATCGCGGACTTCGGCGTGGCCCGCTCGGACCTGCGGCAAGAGACCACGGCGAACGTCATCAAAGGCAAGCTCGCGTACATGGCGCCCGAACTTCTGCGCTACGAGCGCGCCACGGCTGCGTCCGATCTATTTGCGCTCGGAACCGTGCTCCATGAAGTGTTCACGGGCTGGCACCCCTTCGACGGTCTCGAGAGCTCCGAAATCGCCCGTCGCGTGCTGTCCGGCGAGGTGGGTGAGCCCGCGGATTGGGCCAATGCGCCGGAGGGCGCGGAAACCCTTGTTCGCGCCCTGCGCGATCCCCGGCCCGAACGGCGTGCCGCCCTCGAGCAAGTGATCGAGGAAACGGAACGAATCGCGTCCCGTGCGACGCTCCGCAATCCAAACGGACCCACGCTGCGTCGCCACCTTCGCGCCGAGCTCGCCAAGGAGCGCACCGCCCAGACCGAGATGTTGGAGCGCACCACGTCGTCGCCGCTCGGGCGACGGCCAACGGAGGCGCCGACCAAGCGCATCGACCGAACCGCACCGCGCGTGGACGAAACGACGCGGGACCCGCAGCACTTCGTGCGCGTCGACACGTCCCACTGGCCCGTGTTGATCCTGCACTACCCATTCAACGCCTCGGTCGCGACGGGCGAAGCGTTCGAACGCTTTGAGGCTGACGTCGTGGCCGCGCTTGAACGGCAGGAAGCGCCCTTTCACTACTTCTCGCTCGCCGATATGCGAAAGACCGATATGCCGATCTCGGCGTCCGACCGTCGACGCTTTGCCACCATGCTGTTGCGCATTACGGAGCGTTTTGGTCCGCCCGTCGCCGCCGCCATCGTGATTCGAAGCAAGCTGATGCGCTTGATGATCTCCGGCGTCAACTTCCTCATCGGCTCACGCCGATGGCCGCGACGGGTTTGCACGACCCCAAGCGAAGCGCGTGACTTCCTGCAAAAGCACGCCGACGGCGTAGGCATTCAACTGCCCAAGCAGCTTCTCGAATAGGCGTACGGCGAGCTAGTGAATGCCGTGCCGGCGCATCAGTTCGGCCAGGTACTTTCGATCGCTACGGGCGAGCCGCGCGGCCTCGCGCAGGTTGCCTCCGGCGAGCTCGTACAAGCGCGCGAGGTACGTGCGTTCAAACTCGGCCACCGCCCGCTGCTTGGCGCTTCGGTAAGGTTCGACCTCCGTGGACGTATCTGCTGCGCTCACCGCGGGACCGAGCTGGGCCTCGCCTGTGGCAAGCCAGGCGTCGACGAAGTTGCGCAGCTCGCGCACGTTCCCCGGCCAGGAATGCGCGCGCAGTCGCCGAAGCATCTCCGGCGAGGCGAAGGCGTCCGGAAGGTCGGCGCCGGACTGCTGAACCATGCGCGCGAGGAGCGCGGGCAAGTCATCGAGGCGCTCACGAAGGGCCGGAACATCCAAGCGAACCACGGCCAAGCGAAAGTAGAGGTCGAGCCGAAATCGCTCGCGATTCACGTCCGCGCGCAGGTCGCGATGGGTCGCCGCGATCACACGTACGTCCACGTCGATGGCCCGCGTGCCGCCGACGCGCCGGATCTGACGCCGCTCCAGCGCGCCAAGGAGCGCAACCTGCTGTTCGGGCATCAGCTCACCCACCTCATCGATGAAGAGCGTGCCCCCGTGCGCTCGCTCGAAGGCACCGGCGTGCTGACGAACGGCGCCCGTAAACGCGCCGCGCTCGTGGCCGAAGAGCTCACTTCCCACAACACCACTCGCAATGGCGCCGCAATCCAGCACGACAAAGGGTCCGTCCCGACGCGGGCTCGAATCGGCGATCGCTCGGGCAACGAGTTCCTTACCCGTGCCGCTCTCCCCCTGAATCAGCACGGACGCCTCGGAAGCCGCCACGCGTCGGATAAGACGGTAGAGCCGAAGCATTTCCGGTGAGCTTCCCACCAGAGCACCTAGGGGCGTGCCTTCCTCCACGGTCTTTGTGGTCGGTGCCCCATCGGAAACGGCCAAGGACGTTCCGCCAAGTCGGACTTCGCAGGGCAGCATAAGCTCAACCTCGGTGTTGCGAACGATGGCGTCGCCCACTTCCGTGCCGTTCGTCGAATCGAGGTCTCGCACAAAGACGCGGTGACCGCGGCGAATGAACTCGGCGTGCACGCGAGACACCGCCGGGTCGTTGAGCACAAAGGCGTTTTGCGAAGCCGAACCCACGGAGACACGGTCGGCGTCCGTGAGAATCGCGGCGCCTTCGCCCGGTCCCGTCAGCGCATCGAGCTGAAGCTGATCCACCTGGGCCACGTTCCGTGAACCTGCACGTACCGTCCCGCCTTCTTCAACCATCGCGCCCGTTGCGTCGGAGCATGACGAGAGCGTACTCGAGGGAGACTCGTGGCAGCAATGCGCCCCCAAGCGCAGGCCCGAACGCCCCATCGGCCCTGCCGGCATGTCCGTCACAGAAACGGGCCGCGACGCGCTACGAACGCCCGCGGCGCCGGCCGAGCAAGATCAGCACGAGACAAGACAGGGCAAACGCGTTCGCACCGCCGCCAGCGCGGCATCCGCTGCCACCGTCGAGCTCGCCTCCGCCGTCCGGCGCCGTTGCGTCCGTCGACGCCGCATCCAACGCCGATCCACCGTCTACGTCGATTCCGACGTCGGCAATCGCGCCATCGCTTCCAGCGTCCTGAACGCCGGCGTCGATCGCCACGCCCCCATCCATCGGTGCGGACCCGGCGTCTTCCGCAGGTGCGCCTTCGCCATATTCAAAGGCGCCGAGATCGAGCGTAGCCACGAGCGGTCGCGGCTCGGTCCCGGTGGGAAAGACATAGTGGAGCGTGGGTCGCAGCGAGATGCCGGCGGCTTCGCCCGGCTCCTCGCCGGCATCGATGGCAGCTGCGCCCTCGTTCAGGCGAAGGTCGAGGGCGCTTCGATCGGCGAAGAAACCTTCCGACGATTCTAGGTTGGTGCGCAGCTCCGTGGTCGCGTCGCCTTGAAACACCGAACCGCCGCCCACGAAGAGGTTGTTCGCGGCATAGACGGTGGCCCCGCTTCGTCCGACGTTGAGAAACGAACCGCTGCCTCGCTCATTGATGAGCGTATTGTTGACCGCGTAGAACTCCATCGGTGCTTCGGCGCCTTCCATCGCGAAGGACACCATCTGGCTGTTCTGCCCCGAGCGCGTTTGCTGAATCACGTTGCCCACGAGCACCGCGAGGCCCCCGGTGGTGAACTCCACTTCGCGGCTTCCTGAACCATCCTCGTTCGAAAAACGGTTGTACATGAGCACGTTTTCGAGCGCACGGCTCTTGAGCTCATGGCCGAAGTTGCTCCGATGAAAAAGGCTTCCGGTGACCGTGAGGCGGCGAAAGCGGTTGATGTAGATGCCGTGGGAAAAGCCCCGGCAGCCACGGCCGTTGTCCGTCGTGCCGTTTCGCTCGAAGCGGCTGTCCTCGATCGTGACGTCGCTGTCCTGCGCCGCCTCGCCGTTCGGCGTTCCGAGAATGCCGTTTTCGTTGTCGTGAAAGTACACGTTTCGAACGGTGAAGTTCCCGCCTTCGAGCCGAACGCCCGCCCCGTTGCAGCCATCGCCGGCGGAAATATCTGCGCCCGAGATCTCCAAGTTCTCGATGGTCACGCCCATCGCGCGAACGACAAGCACGCCCTTGCGACCGGTAACGCGCTGCCCGGCGCTGTCGAGGTGGGCGACGCCGCCCACGCCCACGATCGTCAGGTTGTCCGCATCGACGTTGCCTCCGTCACCGACGTAGCGGCCCGCGGCGATTTCGATTCGGTCGCCGTCCGCCGCCGCCGCGAGCGCATCCCGCAGGGTAGCAAAGTCACCGTCCGGACCGACCGAAAGGGTCGCCGCCGAAGCCCAAGCAGGGACCAGCAGTCCCAGCGCGAACGCCCAAAAAACACTACGCATCGTATTTGCTCCGTTTGTAAACGATCAAAATGCAGGAGGCCTCAGCCGCCACCGCGAGAAAAGCGAAAGGTCCATACGAACGCCGAGCTACGCGCCGCAGTCAGCGACGTATCGCCCAGCTCCACGTTTCCTTCGAGTGCGCCGCCCGCCACGTAAACGTCGCCTGAGTGGTGCGCCACGGCGTACGTCACAGACGTGCCCGTACCGCCTGCGAAGGCGTATCGCTGCGTGCCCCCGTCCGGATCGAATCGCATGACGTAGGCTGTCGGATCCTCAAAGGAAAAGGCCTCGGCGCCGAACATGAAATCGCCCCTTGCGTCGCCCCCCACCAGCGCACGACCGGCACTGTCGACGTCGAGCGCCCACGTGCGGTCGTTTCCGGTCCCCCCGATCGCAAGGGCGTACTGCGCATCGCCCGTGGCGCTTGTGATGTCGTGGCGAACCAGAAAACCGTCGTTCGCGCCGTGGGTCGCAAGGCTGGACCCAAGGGCGCCGCCCACTGGAGTGGGACCGGCGACCATGCCGATCGACCAGACCGCATCGCCGTCGCTTACGAGGTCCCAGATGAAGTCGTTACGCGAGGTGCCGAAGTTGAGCAGCGCGTCCGGCGGCCCGTCGTTGATGCGGACGAGGAAGGCATCTTGCTGGCCCAGCGAAGGCAGCGGTGGCCCATCATCGAAGGCTCCGCGATCGATGCGACCACCGGCGTAGATCTCGCCATCGACCAGAGCCATGCCGAACACGACCGCGGTGGACCGGGAGGTCACGCGCAGCTGACGCTGCGCCACGAACTCGTCGCCGACATGCCGAAGCACCGCGCCGAAGCCCCACGTGAAGCCATCACCCATGCGCGGCTCGAGCGGCCCGAGGCCCAGATCGAGGGTCCCATCGTAGCTTCCACCGAAGAGAAGGAGACCGTCCTCGGCGCTGATCGTTCGGCCCTGAACGTTTCTGCTGCCTTCGTAGAGACGAATCGCTTCCACGTCACCGTCGGGACCGAACGCAATGAGCGGTGCCTCCTGCCGGCCGCCAAGGTCGTAGCCGACGCCGTCCAGCACAAAGTCCCCGGCGCACGTGCCGGTGGCGTAGACGACGTCGTTCATCACGGCGACGTCTTCGACCACGTTCGTGCGAGCGCCGAACCCCCAGACGTGCAGCCAGCGCTGCGTGCCGTCGGGCCAAAGCCGAAGGACAAACGCATGCGTTCCCATGCCAATCGCCGCATAGTCGGGCCCCGATAGAAGCCCAAGCCCTTCGTCTTCCAGCGTTCCTGCGATGACGAGGCCGCCGTCGTCGCCAACGGCGAGCGCCCGAAGGCCCACCGTACCGGTACCTTCGAGGAGCAACGCCGTGCTCGCTGGCCCCGAACCGCCATCGGGCGCCCCGATGTCGCTGTTCAAAGCGGCGTCCGGTTCCGGCAGCGCATCAGGGCCCGCATCGGCGAGCGAAAAGCCCAGGTCGGCTTCGCCGCGTTCGACGCCTCCGCCATCAAGGAGGGTGGGCTCGCCCGCGTCCGGCTCTGGCAGGGCGCGTTCGAAAGAGTCGAACCCCATCTGGCCGCAGCCGGCTAGACCCAGCAGCAAGAACCCAAAGTGTCGCCACGGCTGATGCATCACCATGGACAGAGCAGGGTCCGTGCCAGCCGAAAACACCCGCGGGGCCGCCCTTGTGCGTGACGATCCCGGCCCGAAGCCCCCGTTTCCCCGAATGGTCGCGTAGGGTTTTCGGGTTGTCGGCTCGGAGCCGGGCGGGGGTGCGCACCCGCTGGGGGGTATTCCCCCCCCAAGCGTATGCACCCGCACCGATCACCGTTGGGCCGCGACTCGAGGACATGGATCGTCGACGACGCCGGTCGGTTGTTTAGGCGTCGCGCCGACGGCGAAACGCCAAGAACGCGATCAGCGGCGCACCCAAATAGGCGGGCCAGTCGCCCAAGGACGTGTACACGGTGTTCTCGTCGAGCAGTGGGAGCTCGGCAACGAGCTGATCGCGCTCGCCCACGGCGATGGTGTCGAGGGTGCGCCCCACCGGATCGACGAAGGCGGACACACCGCTGTTGGTCGCGCGCACTAGCGCTCGGTGGTGCTCGACGGCGCGGAACTTGGCGAGGGCGAGGTGAATCCACGGCTCACGCGTGTCGCCGAACCAAGCGTCGTTCGTAATGTTCGCGAGCAGATTGGGCGTGTTTTCCGCCACGGCCCGTCGCGTAAAGGCGGGCAGCACGTCCTCGTAGCAAACGAGCGTGGTGATGCGCATCGAGCCGTGCGCTAGCGCGCGCACATGGTCGCCTGGCGTGAAGCGGCCCGTGTTGGGCGACCACTCATAGAGGATGGGAAAGACGTCGCCAAGCGGGAGGTATTCGCCGAAGGCAAGCAAGTAGGTCTTGTCGTACGTGCCGACGATCTCCCCCCGCGCGTTGGTCAAAAACGCCGTGTTGTAGCTCCGGCCTTCGCCCTGCACGCGGCGCCTCGACAGCCCACCGAAAAGCGTGGGCGCCTCGAGGGGCTCGGGAAAGTCCGGCGAGCTTAGGACGGTGCGCCGCACGTCCGGCGTGCCCTCCCGAAGGAAATAGGTGTACGCCGATTCGGGCCATACGAGCAGATCTAGGTCGCCGCGCGCGAGCAGCTGCCGGCTTTGTTGAAGGTGGCGGCGATGCCCTTCGAAGGGATCTTCGCGCTTCTCGAAGATGCCCATGTTCACCTGCACCATGCCCACGTGCACGGTCTCGGCGTCGGCGGCACGCGCGTCGACTTCGGCGACACGGTAGGCGCCGTAGGCCAACGTGAAGACCAGCCCGAAGGCGGCGACGCCCCACGTGCGCCGGGCCTGTGGCGCGCCGTGGCGCACGCGGTAGGCCTCAAAGAGCGCGGCATTCGCCGCCATCATCACGGCGCTTAGGAGCATCGGGCCGCCGAGGTCAACAACCTGCAGGAAGATCGGGAGGTTGTGCAGGCTGGTCGCCAAAAACGAGGGAAAGAGCGCCGGGAAGAGCCACTCCACGGCCATCAACGAACCGACGGCCGCGAGGGCAACGGGCGCGCCGCGCCGCCGGGCGCGTGCGTACAGCCAATAGAGGAGCATCTGCTGCACGCCTTGGTAAACGAAGAAGACTGACGCGAAGCCCCAGTTCGGCAGCCCTTCATAGCCGCTGAAGTTCTCGAGCATGGCGACAAGCCAGTAGTACCCGCCCGTGAAACACACGGTGCCGTGCACCAAACCGAGGGCGAGGATCCGTTGGGTTCGAGCCTTGGGCTCCGCTTCCTGCAGCCAGAACATCGGCAGAAAGCACACGAACGCCAGCGGCCAGTAGCTGAAACCCTGGGCGAGCGACTGCAGCACGCCGCCGAGCACCGCCACGCCCACATGGGCCCAGCGGCGGCGAGGCGAAAGGTCCGCGCTTTCCATGAGCGAGCCTTAGCAGGCCGTGGAAAAAGTGCCGCTAAACGCGCGGATGGGCCGCGAAACTGTCGCCGGCGCTTGGCGGACGCGCAGCGGATCGCGCGAGTGTTCTTCGGAGCGTCCAGACGCCGTATCCGCTCTATGCTGAGCGGGCCTCGGCCGGCCGCTCAGAGGCGCAGAATGCGCTTCACCTTCTCCATCAGCTGATCGCGCTTGAAGGGCTTGGTGAGGTAGTGGCGGGCGCCGGCGTTGATGCCGGTGATCACGTCCATCGGACGGGACTTGGCCGTCAGAATGATCACGGGAACGGCCTTGCCGCGCTCGTCGTTGCGAAGCTGCTGCAGGAGGCCCAGGCCGTCCAAGCGGGGCATCATCACGTCCGTGACAATGAGATCGGGCAGGCGCTTCATCTCGCGGATCGACTGAAGGGCCTGCATGCCGTCGGCGGCCTCGACCACGTCGCAGTCTTCCGAGAGCAGCTGAATGATCATGCGCCGAATCGCGGCGTCGTCCTCGGCGACGACAACGACCGGCCGCCGCCTCGGCGTAGCACTGGCTCCCGACATGCCACTGTTCTAGGTCATTTCCCGCGATTTCGCACCCCCCGGAAAGGGGGGAGACCGACCGGTGGCATCCGCTCGAAGCGGACCTATCATGGCGAGGTGCTGTCGTCTGCCCACGTGACCCTTGGCCGCTACCGCGGCGTGCCCGTGCGCATGCACCTTTTTGCACCCCTTGGCGCCTTGGCCTTCGGGCGTTTCGAGTTCGTCCCGGGCTTTTGGCTCGGCTTCTTTACACTCGTCATCGTGCACGAGCTCGGCCACGCCTATTTGGTGCAGAAGCGCGGGCTGCGTGCCATCGAGGTGATGCTGCACCCCTTTGGCGGCTACTGCCGGCACGAAAGCGGCTCGCCCCTCGACAACTCGATCATCGCCTGGGGCGGTGTGCTCGCCCAGGCCCTCGTGCTTCTCCTGCCCACGGTCTTGTTGATCCAGCTTGGCCTTTGGCCAAACACCAGCTTCGGCGCTCAGCTCGCCCACGCACTCGTGGAGATCAACCTTGTGATGATCGCCTTCAACCTCATTCCGATCCGTCCCTTCGATGGGCATCTCGCGTGGAAGTTCTTTTCCCTTTACGGGAAGTCGCGCCGCCGTTCCGCACCGAAGGCCTGGCAGCCCCCGCCGGCTGCCGAATCGCCCGAGGCTCAGGCCCGGCGCATCGCCGAAGAAGCCCTGCAGCAGGCGCGCGAGGATCTTCGGGGTCGCGGCCAATGAGCGCCACCCCCGAAGTCATGGCCGCAAGCTGGCCCATGCTGCAGGAGCACGCCGAGCGCAACGCGCTCTTCCTCGTCGCGCCGTCCCTTTCGCTGACGAGCGCCGCCAAAGCCGTCGCATCCGACGACACCGCGGCCGTGCAGCGCTGGATCGAGAGCGGCAGCCTTCGCCGGCCGACGCCGACAGAGACCAGCGATTGGAACGAGCGCTCCGCCGCGTTTCGAGCTGTCATCGTTCAACCCTTCGTGCTCGCGTCGATCGTGGATGTGACCGCCGCAAACTAAGCGGGCGCGAGATTTGCGGCGACAGCGCGTATGGCCCGAAGCCGCACATAGGCTCTACGCTACCACCGCGGTCTGCATCGAAGAAGGCGTCGTCGATGCCGTCTCCGTGCGACGCGAAGGGCCGACGACCCCAGCCCCCAACGCGTCGGCGCAGCTTGAGCGACCTGAGGAGCAGGCCGGCTTCGGTCAGATCGGAACGCCGGGGTCGCGAACTTCCGGCGGCACGAGGAAGAAAACGCGCCGGCTGTCGAGGGTGGTGAAGCCATCGCCGATGACGACCACCGTGGCCTCGAAGACCTGCGGCTCAAGGGTCGGTTCGACCGAGTCGTTCATGCGCGGGACGATGTCAAAGCAGACGCGGGCGCCGCGCACGGCTTCGAAGGTGTCGAGCACGCCATCGGCGTTCGCGTCGATGGCGCCGCGCGGCTCGCAGCCACGGGCCGCGTCGCCCGCCGTGTTGGCTTCAAGACGGTCGACGAACACGTTCGTATCTACGGCGTCCGAGGCGTCGTCGTCGAAGCGCACCGTGATGTCGAAGGCGACCGAACGCGCAAGCGTCTGCACCTGATCGACGACTGCAGCACTCACGCCCGATCCGCCGGTCGTAGAAACCAGTGGCGCGCCCGCGGCGTCCACCGAGTCGGTATCGCGCGCGATCGACTGCAAATGGTTCTGCGCGATCGTTCCAACGGATACTCCCACCACCTTCGCGTTCTGCGCGTTCAATGCTGCGACTGTGCTGGAGTAGTTGATGCGCACCCCAGACGAATCCGTGTACACACGCGACGTCATGTTTGTCGGGCCGGCGTGAAAGAGATTGTCCATGATGAGAACGATGATCGGCACCGCACCTTCGCGAAAGCACGGGTAGCCGAAGGTGCCTGCGGGGCAGCCGATTCGCGCGGGGAAGCCGCCGCTGCCCGTGGCGCCGCGGCCCGTGATCGCGCCATATGTGGCTGGCAAACCGGCTTCGGGCCCGTCACCGCCACCGGAGGCCGCCAGCCGGTTGACCGCGGCCTGGGCCAGCGCCGGATTATCCGTAATGTCTTGGCGGTTGCCGTACTGCAGAGCAGGCGAGCCGTCCGAGTCTTTGAACTCACCCACGCCGAAGTTGGCCTCGGGAATCGTCGCGCGAATGGCGTCGATGATGCCCGTTCCCGGCGTAGAAAGGCTCGTGCGCACGCTCGTGATCGGTCCGCCCATCGAACCCGTCGTGTCGATGACGAAATACACCTCGGCGACGCGAATGTCCGTCGCAAAGTCGAGCGTGTCGCGGGCCGGGTCCGGCGCGGCTTCGAAGGGCACGAAGAAAACGAAGTCGCCGCGGGTGCGCGGGCTCGACGCCGGGTCGAGCACGTCGCCTTCACACGCGGGATCGCCGTCGCACGCGCCGATTTCCACCAAGTCCGTCACGCCGTCGCCGTCGCTGTCGGCGTCGTCGCGGCGCGTTCCTAGCTCGCGCTCCGCCGCGTCCGAAAGGCCGTCGCCGTCGCTGTCCGGATCGCGGAAGTCAGGGATCATGTCGCCGTCCGTATCCGGCGGCGGCGAAAGCGGGTCTTCGTCGCCGCTCTCTTCCAGGTCCGACCACCCGTCGCCGTCACTGTCGAGGTCTTCGCGATCGAGGATCTCATCGGCGTCCGTGTCGAAACCGAGCTCGAAGCGATCGCCGATGCCGTCGTTGTCGCTATCGATGTCCCGGTAGTCGGGAAGACCGTCTTCGTCGAAATCCGCCGGGGATGATGCGCCACCGGCGCCAAACTCTTCGGCGTCGGGAATCGTGTCGCCATCGTCGTCGAGGTCGCGGTAGTCCGGCGCACCGTTGCCGTCCGTGTCCGAGGGGCTGTCTTCGGCGTCGGGAATGCCGTTGCCATCCGAATCGAGATCCTGGAAGTCCGGCGTTCCGTCGCCGTCCGAATCGTCCGGCGCGGAGTTGCCGCCGCCGAGGCCGCGCTCCTCCGAGTCCGGGTAGCCGTCGTTGTCCGAGTCCGTGTCCAAGAAGTCCGGCGTTCCGTCGCCGTCCGTATCCACGCCGCCGTCGGCGCCTTCAAAGGCGTCAGCGATCCCGTCGCCGTCTGCATCCGGTCCGTCCACAAAGGGCATGTCGCTTCGTCCCGCATCCGCGCGGGGTGCAACCGAAGCGCTCGGGTCGCAGCCGCCCAAGCAAAGGATCAAAGCAAGTCGGGTCAGCGTCTTCACCGGTACACAGTAGCGGCGATGGCGGAGGCTTCGCCAGCATACTTTTCGGCCCGAATTCGCCCGGCGCGGAACATGGTGCTGGCACCGCATAAAACGCAAAATCGCGCCCGCCAAGTGGCGCGCGCGTTGCGGCGTTTGGCGCGCTGCGAGCGCGCGAACGGTGCCTATTCTTCGACGACGATGATGAACTCCACGCGGCGGTTGCGCGCGTGGCATTCGTCCGTGTCTTCGTCGCAGACGGGCTGCGTCTCGCCGACGCCGCTCGACTCAAGGCGAGCGCTCACCTGGCGCGCCTGAAGGGCAGCCACGACGGCCGCCGCGCGGCGCTCCGAAAGGCTCTGGTTGTAATCATGACCGCCGGCCGCATCCGTGTGGCCGATGACGCGCAGGTGGCTGATGTCCTCCTGGTGCGCCTGCAGCAGCTGGGCGATGTGATCGAGCAGCTCGTTCGACTCGGCAAGGATCGCTTCGCCGTCCGACTCGAACTGAATCGTACCGTCGATCTCCAGGTGGTCGCCCACGATGCGAACGTCGTTGGGCTCCTGCAGGGCCGCACCCGCCGTGACCGGCTGCGCGGCAACTGCGTTCTGGGCCGCAGGCGAGAGAGTCGGAGCTGCCGCGGGCGCAGGCTCGGGCTCGGGCTCGGGCTCAAAGGCGGGCTCGGGCTCCGGCTCGACGACGGGCTCGGGCTCCTCGACTCCTTCTTCGGGACCGTAGATGACGCCGTGACCGAGGCGACCGTCGCCGCCCGACTCGCGCGTTTCGCCGCGCCCGAAGTGGTACGAGAAGTCGACGTAGACGCCGTGAACCTTGAACGAGTAGTCGCCCGCAAAACCGCAGGACGAGCAACCGTCGGCTGCGAGGGCGGAGCGCTCACCGAGCTCCTCCTCAAGGACGGTCGCCGAACCGGTGCGGTACGCGTAGGCGATGTTCACCTGCCACGGCCCCTGGTTCCAACCGCCACCGACGGTAAACACGTTCGTCGCCGTCGGCGGCGTGCTGAAGGCGCTGACGTTGGCGCGGTTTGTCGTGATCTGATCCCAAACATAGCCGAGACGAAGGGGCAGCTTGCCGTCCATGAGCCGGTACTCGGCACCGAGACGCACGGTCCAGGCGTTGCTCCACTCGTAGCGCTGCGTCACCGGCGCCAGCGCACCGGGGCTCTCAAGGGCGCTGTTCGGGTTCTGGTCCTGGAGCGCATATTCCGCATCGATGGCAAACCCGAAAGGCCCGACGTCAGTTCGCGCAGCGAAGGTGAATCGGGAGGGCAGCGTGAACTCACCGGTCCAGTCGTTCGTCTCGCTATCGGCGTTGAGAATGTAGCCGCTACCGTCGATGTCCGTCTTCGTCTTGTGGCGGTACGAGACACCAAGGGACAGCCAAGGAAAGCGAGGGTACTGCCACTGAACACCCGCTCGAACGCCCGCGAATGACCAGCCGGACATGTCGAACTCGGCGTTGGGCGCCTCGAGAAGCGTACCGCCCACATCACGGGTGCGCTTCAGGCTCACAAATGTGATGCGGTAGCCCGCACCAATGCTCAGGCCGGTGTTGGGGATCTCGATCGAAAGGCCTGGCGACATCTCAAAGAAGAAGAGCGTCGTGTTGTCGTCGCCCGATGACATCGGATCGCTGGGCTGCCCATCGTTACCAACGACCCGGTAGTTGTAGGTCGCACCGGCGGATGCAACGGGATACACGGCAAAACCTGCCGTGAGCCAGTCGGTGATTCGGAACGCACCGCCAATCAAGAAGAAGGGACCGAACGCAAAGTCCGAATCGACGTTCGTGCCGGCGGGGTTGGACGAGGGGCTCGCCGTGATGGCCGGCATGAGCGCCGAGAAGTTCGCCGTCAGCGAGTAGGTCGACACGCGAGACAGACCTGCCGGGTTATGAAAGAGCGACGACCCGTCGTCGACGTAGGCCGCCGCCGTGCCGCCCATGCCCATGTGCCGCGCGTTGTAGAGCATCGGCGTGTCGAAGCCGCCGGCGAAGGCCACGTTCGGAAAGGCCATGCCGGTCACGAGTGCGGCGAGCGCCATCACGCGAGCATTGGTGAAATGCACCATCTTAGTTTTCTCCATCAAGGTCCCCGGCCGGGCGTGATCGCCTGCTCCACCCCGAAGCGACGGCCAGCGCCGAGTCTACCCCAATACGGAGCTCGCGTTCGCCTCCGGGTCTGGGAATCGTGTTGCGCGCCGATCCCTGTCCATCAGCTCGCGGATTCGCCGCCTTTCCTCCCGTTGCTTGGCCAACCTCACGCCATCGAACGCACATCCAAGGGAGGGGTTTTCAACCAGTCCCCTTAGGCGCGAACGCAAAAACGCGCGCACCAAATGGCACGCGCGTTCCTAGACGTTGACGCACTGCGTAAGTGCGTCAGCGGACTATTCGCCCGTGACGATGATGAACTCCACGCGGCGGTTGCGCGCGTGGCATTCGTCCGTGTCTTCGTCGCAGACGGGCTGCGTCTCGCCGACGCCGCTCGACTC
>JBCCRV010000008.1:0-28682 GCA_039201085.1 Myxococcota bacterium
ACGCAGGAAGAACTGCGCCTCTACGATCCAGCGATGGCCGAGATACTCGAGGAGCTGTTTCCCGCGTCCCTCGACCTTCCCGCGGGCTAGACCGCCTTCAGTTTGTACGGTGCCTGCGGCGGTCGTCCTGTTGTTCGAGGACAAGGAACAACGACGCAGGAATGTAGGCACATTTCAAGGAGGCGTGACGCAGACATCGGGCGACAGGGTGGGCGAAGCAGGCTCAGTTCAAGATGAAGGCGGTCTAGACCGAAAGCGCGTTGCGGCTGTCGCCGAAGCGGCCTTGGGGCAGGCCCATTTCTTCCAGGATGGTCATGAGCGCATCGCCGCTGCTTCGCTGGTCGAGGTCCTGCAGGTAGCGACCTTCGGCGAAGCGCCCGAGGCGGCTAACGACGGCAAAGGCGATGCTTCGCAGGTCGTGGGAGTCGCCGTTTCCAAGGCCCGAGCCGTAGGTGATGACGGTGCTGTCGAGTAGCGTGCCCTCGCCTTCGGCGGTTGCGAGCAGACCGTCTGCGAAGGCGGCGACGAGCTCCGAATGAAAGGTGTCGATGCGGTGATGAAGGTTCGCTTTGCCGCGTCGGTCGTGGCTGATCGAGTTGTGAAAGTGCTGGTTGATGTCGATGTCGCGGTAGCTGCAGCCCGCGGCTTCGCCGCCGGCCATGTACGTCGCGCAGCGCGTCAGATCGCACGAAAAAGCCAAGCGAAGTAGCTCCGCTGTTTGGCGCGCATGCTCGCCGATCGCATGCAGGCGCGGGCCGTCTTCGTATTCGGGAAAGCCGGCGGCTTCGGGCACGCTGCAGCCCGCCGCGATCGGCGCGTCGCTGCCCTCGATGCGCAGTTCGAGGGCGCGCACCGACTCGAAATACTCCTCCACGCGCGCTCGGTCGGCGGCGCCGAGGTGCGTTTGAAGTCGGTCGCGCTCGGTGAGTACGCTGTCGAGCACGCTGCGCCGCATCACGCGTCGGCGTTCGGCTTCGAGGTCTTGCTCGGGCGCCTCCACGCCGGCAAAGAGCCGGTTGAACACCGCGCGCAGGTTCGCCGTGTTGGGAAGAATACGGCCCGCCTGATCAAAGGAAAGCGCGTTCTTCAGGGCGTTGTTGTAGACGGTGTTCAGCGGCGGATCGAGTTCATTGTTGCCGGCGAGCTGGAGCGAGTGCACGGGCGTCGGCGCCACTTCCGCGTAGTGATTGGCGATGAACTGATCGATCGAAATCGAGAGCTCGGTGACGCGGTCGTTCGCGATGGCGCTGCCCGTAAGGAAGCCGGAGATGCCGCGCATGTGCTGATTGCCCCCGCCCTCCGTGCCCGGCGAGCGAAGGCGGCGCAGGGCTGTGGTGTGCGGAAGGTGCGCGGCAAGCGGTTCGAGGGCCGTGCCCGCAAAGGTGTAGTCAGACGCGTTCCCTTCGGGAAACCAGCGTTCTTCGATCACGCCGTTGGGCACGTAGAACGCCACGAAGCGCGGGTGGGCGCTTCCCTGCGCAAAGGCCGTGGAGCTTTCGAACATGGCTTCGAGGCGCGGAAGCGCGAGGGACACGGCCGCCGCACCGAGGCCGCCGCGGAGCATTGTTCGACGGGTGAGTTTTTTCCTGGCCATCTTCAGTTCTCCTGCAGCGGTCCGGTTTGACGAAAGGCGTCGCTTAGCAACGTGGCCCGAAGGAGTGCGCGCATGCTCTCGCCGGCGCGGCCCGTTGCGATCGACGCGATGGCGCATTGGTCTTCCAGGACGTCGCGCGGCCTGAAGCTTCGTCCGACGAGGTGAATCAGCAGCTTCTCCGTGAAGCAGCTCTCGTATTGGCCACGCTCCGTGAGGATATCCGTCAGTTCGCGAACGCCGCTGAAGTTCGAGCCGTCGAGCACGCCGCTTCCCTGCGGCAAGGCGGACGGCGCAGCGACGCCGTCGAAGCCTGCAAAGGCCCAGCCCACCGGGTCGAGCGACGCGTGGCAGCCGGCGCAGCGGGGGTCGGCGGCGCGTCGCGCCATCTTCTCTTCCTCGCTGGGATCCTCCGCGAGGATCTCACCGATTTCCTCGACGACGGACTCGGGCGGCGGCGGTGGCGGATCGCAGAGGAAACCGGCGAGCACCGCTTCGCCGCGAAAGACCACGCTCACTTGGTCGCCGCTCGTCGCCTGCGAGAGCACAGCCCCCTGCGTGAGCAGGCCGCGCCGGTCCGACTCGGCGGGCAGGTCCACGCGCTCGAAGGCGTCGCCCCGCGGACCCTCGAGGCCGTAGTGGTCGGCGAGGGCCGCGTTGGCAAAGGTGTAGTCCGCCGTAAACGCTTCGCGCAAAGGTGCGTCGCTTTCGAAGATGTGGCGCACGAAGGTCGTCGTTTCTTCGCGCATGAGCTCTAGGAGCGATTCCCACTCGCCCGCCGAGAGGTCGAAGGACGTGGGGTCGACGCCGCTGTTGTCGAGCCGTTCGAGGGTGAGCCAGCCCTTCACGAAGCTTTCGATGAAGCGGTCGAAGCGGGCGTCCGCCATCATGCGTTCGAGCTGCCCATCGAGGACATCGGGCTGCTGCAGCTCGCCGGACTCACCAAGCGTGAGCAGCTCGTCGTCGGGAACGGAAAGCCAGAGGCCGAGGGCGAGCCGTTCGGCCAGCTCCGTGCCCGTGAGCGCGCGCGCCGATTCACTCGCTTCCTCGCGATGAAGGAAAAGAAACGAGGGCGAAGCGATAATGGACGCCAGGGCGGATTCGAGACCGGCGCGCTGCGCCTCGGCGGTCGAAAGCCCGAGCTCTTCAAGCTCGCTCGCGGCGTCGAGGGCGACGCGGTCTAGGGCGTCGAGCTCGCCGACGGAAGGCGCACGTCGAAAGAGCAGGCGCATGGCGGGGGCGAGCTCGCGCGACACGCATTCGGCCTCGCCCAGGCAATCGGGCGCCGCGATCGCGCCCTCTGCGGCTTCCAGGGCGACGTCCACCATGGCTTCCGTGAAGAGCTCACCGCTGCTCAAGCGGGAGCCCACCGTCGCAAACCCGCCCACCCGTCCGTCCCGCGGCAGCGCGGCATCGAGCGCGGTCATGTCGAGCTCGAAAACGTCGAGGAGCGCAAAGGCGATCTCCTCGCGGTTGAGCCGGCGCAGCGGGGCGCCATGCTCGAGGGGGTCGCACGTCGATGGGTCTGCCATGCGGTCCATCGGCGTGCCGGGGGCGTCACCCGCGGCTCCACCGCCCGAACCGATTTCACCCTCGCATGCGCTGAGCAGAAGCAGTGCAGCCAGGGCCCGCGACAGGTCTTTTTGCCCGTTCATGACATCGAGTGGCGCCCCGAACGGAAAACGGTCCAAAGTTTCCGAAAAAAATCTAGGGACTCGAAAGGCTTGGGAAAGCGGGTAGAAATGCGCCTCTCGGCGACGTCCCTCCCGAAATCGACAGAAAAATTGAACCACTCTTGTACGAGTGGGCCACTTCATAGGGCAGCTTTTTTAGTGGGAACCCCGGATTCATCCGAAATACCGGTTCAAGCCGGCGGCGTGTTGCCGACGGTGGAGGAAGCGTACGCGACGCACAGCGGGTTCGTTTCCTCGTTGGCCCTTCGGGTCACCGGACGTCGCGAGGACGTCGAGGATATTGTGCAGGACGTATTTATTCAGGCGATGAACGGTTGGGCGAGCATTCAGTCGAGAAGCAGCATCAAAGGATGGCTGGCCACGGTGACGGTGCGAACGGCGCGCCGTCGTCTGCGCCGCCGCCGCGTGAAGCTCTTCTTCGGCATCGACGGCAGCTACAACTACGAGACCGTCGGCGACCAAGGGGCGTCGACGGCCGAGCGCGCCCTGCTTTCGCAAGTGTACGAGGCGCTCGACGCGGTGCCCGTCGATGAGAGGCTGGCCTGGACCCTTCGTCACATCGAAGGGGAAACGATGAAGGGCGTCGCGGCGATCTGCGGCTGCTCCCTTTCGACGGCCAAGCGACGCGTCGCCGTCGCTCAGCTCACGCTGGAAGAACGGCTCGGCGTGCGGAGGGACCGTTGACGGACTGGCAGCAGGACTTGGCAAAGGCCCGCGAGCGCGTTCGCGTGGAGCAGGCCGCGGATGCCGCGGGGGACCTGCGCCGCTTCCGGCACACGCGCCGTCGCCGGAAGCAGCGCAACGCGGCCCTGGCAGCGGCGGGCGCGGGCGCGCTTATCGCCCTCTTGGTTTACGTCGGAGCCGAGCGTGCGGACTCGATGGATGGCTACGCCGATTCGACGGAACTGCGCGACGGCTCGCGCATGTGGGTGGCGAGGGACGGGCGCGCCCGCGTCGATCAGGACGACGACGAAGGGACGCGCATCGTGCTGGAGCGCGGTCGAGCGCGCTTCGAAGTGGAGCCACGCGGAACGAGCGTCTTTGAGGTCGCCAGCGGCGACGTGCGCGTTCGTGTACTGGGGACGGCTTTCGAAGTGCGCGCGCTTTCAACCGATCAAACGCGCGTGTCGGTGGAGCACGGGCGCGTCCTCGTGGAGGGCACGACGCCCGAGCCGCGGGTGCTCACGGCGTCCGAATCGACGACGGTGCCGACCTACGCACCGCGCGCCGCCGCCGTGATCGTGCCCGAGGCGATCGAACCAGCTGTCGAGGAACCGGCAGCGCCGCAGGCGCGACGTCGGCGTCGCGCGCGGCGTCGTACGAGCGAAAGCGTCGAGCCGGAAGAGAGTGTACCCGCGGCCGAGTCCGAAGTGGATGCGCGCGGGGTTTCGCCGGTGACGTGTGATTCCTTTGCGTCGGCACCACTCGGCTCGGCGGCCGACTTGATGAATGCGGCGGACGTTTGCCGCCGCGCGGGCCAACGTAGCGAAGCGGGCCAGTACCTCCGGCGCGTGCTTCGCGATCACCGGTCGGATCGGCGCGCCGCCCTCGCCGCGTATACGCTCGGGCGTGTGCTCCTGCAGTCGGCGCGCTTTTCCGATGCTGCCGAAGCTTTTGCGAACGTCGACCGCTACGGGCCCTCACGCCCGCTTCGCGAAAGCGCACTCGTGGGCCAGGTGGAAGCACACTCGCGCGCCGGCAACGATACACGTGCGCGCGCCCTTGCTGACCAATACCTCGAGTGGTACCCCCGCGGCGGTCGGAGGGATGCGGTGCGGCGAATGGCAGGGATGCGCTAGAGCTCATCCGATGAGCTCGCGCGTTTGGGGGGTATGTGGCTGCGTACTCTTCGCCTGGCTGGCTCTGAGCTCGCCGGCTGAGGGCCAAGTCGAACTGAGTCTGCGCGATTGTGACGCCCTCGACGAAGGGCGGGTGCGTGAACTGCTCGACGTCGAGCTGGTCGCCGAGTCCTTTGACGCGGACGACAAGGTGGAAGTGCGCGTGTCCTGTCAGGGCGGCGTGGCCGATGCGTTCGTCGAAGGTTCGCTCAACGCCTGCGGTGAAACCCATTCGATTCCCCTTGGTGATACGCCGGAGCGCCTCCTTGCCCTTCAGCTCGCCGAGGACATACGCCTGGGCTGGTGCCCGCCCGAACCCCCACCGCGCGGCGCGGCGCGGCGCTTCACGCTCGCTTTCGGGGCCGTCTGGTTTCGAGAGCGATGGCGCGGGTGGGGCGGCGGACTCGCGCTTTCGCGGGACGTGGCGCGCTACCTTGGGTGGGAGCTCGACGCACAGGCCATGAGCGGCAGCGAGCCCAATGAGTTTGGGTCGACCCGCATTCGCATCGCATCCGTCGGGGCCGCCATCCGTGCCTTCTGGGACATAGGCGCATTTCGTCTGGCCGGTTCGCTCGGCCTCCGGCTTGGCAGCGCCTTTTTGGAGGGCCGGACGTCCGACGCGGCGATCGCCACGGGGCGCGTGCGCGGGTTCTGGGGCGGGCCCCGCTTGGCCCTCACGCCGGCGGTGTTTCTGAGCGAACACGTAAGCCTATCAGCCAGCGCCGAAGGGGGCGTCGCGCTTTTTCGCGTGGAAGGCCGCGTCGGTGAGCGGGTCGTCTTTCGGCAGGATCGGCTGTGGCTGAGCGTGGCCCTTCGGCTCGGCTGGGTGTTCGTCGCGTAGGCCGTGTCCATCGCCCTGCGCGGGCGAATCACGTACGCTGGCCCCATGCGTTGGGCGCTCTGGCTCCTGCTTTTGCCATGGGCGGGATGTGTTCAAGGCGGCGAGGTCTTCCGCCTCGACGAGGGCGCGCCCGACCTCGCGATGAGCGACGCAACCGTCGACGCGTTCACACCGCCGACCGTGCTCCTGGCGTACTCGTCCAGCTCCGATGGAAGCGATGTGCGCTCCCTCGAGAATGCGCGCATCCCCGGCACGACCATCTACCCCTTTCTGCAGGTTCCGTCGGACGTCGTCTCCGTCGAAGTCGTTCTGTACGACTTCGCCGATCGTGCCGTCGAGGTGGGCGCTGCGCCCTGGGGCATTCTAACGGCGACGGGCGAGCTACGGCCCATGGCCCTTCGCGCCTTTCCCTCGGGCACGGTGCCCGTTCAGCTCACCCTTCGCTTTGTCGATGGAACGGAAACGGTGGAGCAGCGCGCCTTTGAAAACGACAACGCTTCGGCGGGCTTTCTCGTGGCGAGCGATCGTTTTCGCACGGACGCGGTCCCGCTCGACGGCGCTCGGATCGATCCCGGCTCGTACATCTTCTATGTGCCGAGTCCGCCGCGTTCACCGATCGGATTTCGCGGGTTTGCGGGCGACGATCCGGCCTTCGTTCATGGGCTTGCCGCGCGCGAGAATTTTCCTCCCTTCGACGTCATGCTCAACACGGCGCCCGGCTCGCTCGCCGGCGCGGCCTTTCCCTTGCCCGAGCAGTGGGTGACGGGAACGTACCGCATCGACGCCCGGGCCGACGGAGCAGCCTTCGACTCGGTGAGCTTCTCCGTGCGCTAGATCGGCGCGGACGTTTAGCTAAACCGCACGCCGGTCTAAACCCAAAACCGTACGGTCAGGGCCGCGTGGGCGAAATGCTGGCCAGAGCCGACTCGCTTTACTCATCACGCCCACGCTTTACTCATCACGCCCACGCTTTACTCGCGCATTTCCTGAACAGCACTTCCGCTCATCGCTAAAATACAGTGTGTATTCGTCGCTCTTCGCGAAAGCCCTGTGAAGTCCAGGACTTGCACGATCATCGCGGCGGCTGGTGACTTTTCCGGGCTAAACGCCCGGGCCGGTCTCGGGCGCTTCTTTCACCAGCGGTGATACGCGATCGCGAAATGTATCGCTCCAGGGGCAGCTCTCGTTCGTTTCCCGGTCGAGGCGCACGAGGCGGGTCGTGCCGCGGGCGTGCACGGACTGGCCGTGGCGACTGCGCACCTCGGCGTCGATGATCAGGCTTGAGCGGCCGAGGTGGCTCGGCCAGAGCTCGACGGAGAGCTCGCCTTCGCCGCGCACGGGGATCAGGTAGTCAATGGTGTGGGCCGCGACGACGTGAAACTTGTCCGGATTCACGGTGAAGTCATCCTGCCAGCGAAAGCCAAGGCTTTGAAGGAGTTCGCCGCGGGCGCGCTCGATGAAGAGCAAGTAGCGCATGTTGTGCAGGATGTTCAGCGCGTCGAGGTCGTCGAAGTAGACCCGCTGCGTCGAGCGAAAGGGCATCTCGAGCATGCGCGAAGTCCTAGCGTGCATTCATGACCCGTCGACGCGCCGAGGCGCATTTTGGTCGGCGATCGCGAAGGTTGCTCGTTGCCCCGACCCCCTCGCCAGACTCCGACGGGGTTTTGGGAAAGTGCCAGCCACGTTGACAGCGCCCGGAGCCCACTCTAGAAACAGGACCGGGAAGGTACTGTTTTGGCCATCCTCCAAAATCTGCCAAAAAACCAACGATTTTCATGCTTCGCATCTCCAAGCTCACGGACTACGCCATCGTGCTTGCCAGTCACCTGGCGAACGCTGAGGGCCCTTGGTCCAGTCCGCGGCTCGCGTGCGAAACAAATCTGCCCAAGCCGACGGTGGCCAAGATCCTGAAGGCCCTCTGCCGCGCCGGTCTCGTGAGCTCGACACGGGGGGTCACGGGGGGCTACACGCTGGCACGAAGCGCTGACGCGATTTCCGTGGGCGCCCTCATCGAAGCGATCGAAGGCCCCATTGCCGTGACCGAGTGCACCGACGACCATGCCGAAACGCCCTGCATCCTAGAGGGCGACTGCGGGCTACAGGCCAACTGGCAGCGCATCAACGACGCCGTGAGCGCGGCGCTCGATTCGATTCCCCTATCGGCCATGGCAGGGCGGAGCGTCCTCACGCTCGTGCAGCTGCGAACGCCGGACAGCGCAAGCGCCAAGCGCACCTAAGTACCCTTTTCGACTCACATTTTCGCCAAAGGACCTGTGGTCCTTTCGCCGCCAGACCCCAAGAGAACACCATCATGGCCACCGCCACCGCCGAAATCGACCAGCTCCTCAAGAAGTCCTACTCCGCGGGCTTCATCACGGACATCGAGCAGGAGTATGCGCCGCCGGGGCTCGACGAGAGCATCGTCCGCTTCATCTCCGCCAAGAAGGAAGAGCCGGAATGGCTCCTCGAGTGGCGCCTCGAAGCCTTCGCGATGTGGAAGAAGATGAAGGAGCCGCGCTGGGCGAAGGTCGACTATCCCGAGATCGACTACCAGGCGACGAGCTACTACGCGGCGCCCAAGGGCGACGCGCCAAAGAGCCTCGACGAGGTCGATCCGAAGCTGCTCGAGACCTATGAGAAGCTTGGCATTCCGCTTCATGAGCGCGCGGCCCTTGCCGGCGTCGCTGTGGACGCCGTGTTCGACAGCGTTTCCGTGCACACGTCCTTTCGTGAGGAGCTCGCCAAGGCCGGAGTGATCTTCTGCAGCATCAGCGAAGCCGTGCGCGAGCATCCAGAGCTTGTTCGCAAGTACCTCGGCACCGTCGTGCCCCGAACGGACAACTTCTTCGCCGCGCTCAACAGCGCCGTCTACAGCGACGGCAGCTTCGTCTACATCCCGAAGGGCGTGCGATGCCCGATGGAGCTCTCGACCTATTTCCGCATCAACGCGGCCAACACCGGCCAGTTTGAGCGCACCCTCATTATCGCGGACGAAGGCAGCTACGTGAGTTACCTCGAGGGCTGCACAGCGCCGCAGCGCGACGAAAATCAGCTGCACGCCGCCGTCGTCGAGCTAGTCGCCCATAAGGACGCGGAGATCAAGTACAGCACGGTGCAGAACTGGTACCCCGGCGACGAAAACGGCAAGGGCGGCATCTATAACTTCGTCACCAAGCGCGCCCTCTGCGAAGGCGCCCGCTCGAAGGTCAGCTGGACCCAGGTTGAAACGGGCAGCGCCATCACCTGGAAGTACCCAAGCTGCATTCTCAAGGGCGACGAATCGATCGGCGAGTTCTACTCGGTGGCCATGTCGAACCACGCCCAGCAGGCCGATACGGGCACGAAGATGGTGCATATCGGCAAGGGCACGCGCTCCACGATCATCAGCAAGGGCATCAGTGCCGGCCGTGGTCAGCAGACCTACCGCGGCGGCGTGTCGATCGCGCGTTCGGCCGTTGGCGCTCGTAACTACACCCAGTGCGATTCGCTCCTCATCGGCAGCGAGTGCGGCGCCCATACGGTGCCGTACGTGGATGTGCACCATCCCTCGGCGCAGCTCGAGCATGAAGCGACGACGAGTCGCATCGGCGAAGACCAGCTCTTCTACTGCCGCCAGCGAGGCCTCAGCGAAGAAGACGCCGTGAGCCTCATCGTGAATGGCTTTGCTAAACGCGTGCTCGAAGAGTTGCCCATGGAGTTCGCCGTCGAAGCGAAGGCATTGCTCGAGGTGAGCCTCGAAGGCGCCGTCGGATGATTCGCACGCTACTCATGCTGGGCGCCGCCTCGGCGGCTGCTTGCGGCGGGTCGCAAACGCGATCGATGGAGCTGCGCTCGAGCGAGCAGGTGCAGATTGCGGGCATTCTCGGCTGCAACGATTACGACATCGAAGAAACCGGCGGTGACGGCGTCGGCGGCGACGTCCGCATCTACGCCGCGAACTGCGACGGCGGCGAAGTCGTCACGATCAAGTGCGTGACGGGCGTCGGCTGCGAGCGAAACTGACGACGCGGCGCGCCGCGTAGGAAACACGACAAGGAAGCGACGATGCTTAGTATTCAAGACCTTCACGCCCGCGTCGGCGACACCCCGATTCTGCGCGGCCTCTCGCTGGAGATCCCTGCTGGCGAAGTGCACGCGATCATGGGCCCGAATGGCTCGGGGAAGAGCACACTTTCGTACGTGCTCGCGGGCCGCGACGGCTACGAGGTGACCGGCGGACGCGTGCTGCTCGACGGCGAAGACCTGCTCGACAAGGACCCGGAAGAGCGCGCCGCCGCCGGCGTCTTCCTCGCGATGCAGTACCCCGTGGCCATTCCCGGCGTGAGCAACCTGCAGTTCCTCCGAGCCGCCATGAACGGCATTCGTAAGACCCGCGGCGAGGACGCGATTAGCGCGTCAGACTTTATGAAGCTCGCCCGCAAACAAGCGGCGCTCGTCGAGCTCGATAGCGGACTGCTCAAGCGCGCCGTGAACGACGGCTTCAGCGGCGGCGAAAAGAAGCGCAACGAGATCTTTCAGATGGCGATGCTCCAGCCCCGCTTTGCGATTTTGGACGAAACCGACTCGGGCCTCGACATCGACGCCCTTCGCATCGTTTCCGCCGGCGTGAACGCCCTGCGTACGCCGGAGCGCTCGATGCTGGTCATCACCCACTACCAGCGGCTGCTCGAGCACATCGTGCCCGACCGCATTCACGTGCTCATGGACGGCCGCATCGCCCTGTCCGGCGACAAGAACCTTGCCCTTCGTCTCGAGGACGAGGGCTACAGCCAAGTTCGCGCGGCTCACGCATGAGTGACGCAACGGCTCTCGCGGGCTTAAGCGCCCCGGCTGCGGCTTCGCCGTCCTTCGTGCGCGACGCCTTCGCCGCCCTGGGCGGCGGGCTTCCCACCAAAAAGCACGAACGCTGGCGCTTCACCTCGCTGCGCGCGCTCAAAGAGTTGAACTTTGCGCCCGGTGCCGACGCCCTATCGCTCACCCTTCCCGCCGGCACGACAGCGACGAAGGGCGCGCCGGAGCCGCACGATGCGCCCGTCGACTTTGCCGCCCTGAACGCGGTGGCGAGCGATGGCCAAACGCGCGTGCTGCGCGTCGAGAAGTCGAGCGCGGACCCAATCTTGCTGACGCACACCGCGACGGGCGTGCACTACCCGCGGCTGCGCATCGACGTGGCCAAGGGCCAGGAGGCGCTCGTCATCGAACGTCATCAGGGCCGCGGCGCACTAACGGCGCTCGCCATGGACATTGCACTCGAAGACGGGGCCATTCTTCGTCACGTGCGCGTGCATGAAGACGCGGGCCGCAGCATTTCGCGCGTCGCCGTGCGTGCGCAGCGCAGCAGCCGCTACGAGCAACACGCCATCACCTTTGGCGGCGAGCTCATGCGACTCGACCTCGACATCGTGCTCGCGGGCGAAGGCGCCGAGTGCGGCCTCTACGGCGCCTACCACGGCGACGAGAGCGACCACATCGACACGCATATTCGCGCCGTCCATCGCGCGCCGCACTGCACAAGTCGGCAGGACTACCGCGGTTTGGTGGACGGACGCGCCACAGCCGTTTTCGACGGGCAGGCCATCGTGGAGCGAACGGCGCCGTTTGCCGAGGCGCACCAGCAGAACCGCAATCTGCTGCTGTCCGAGCGCGCCAACGTGTTCACAAAGCCGCACCTCGAGATCGACCACGACGAAGTGATCGCCAGCCACGGCGCGACGGTGGGCGCCCTCGATGACGCAAGCCTCTTCTACCTGCGCAGCCGCGGCATTTCCGAAGACGTGGCGCGCGCTCTGCTTACCTTTGCCTTTGTGCGCGCCATCATCGATGGCGTGCCCGATGCGGCCCTCGCCGAGGAGCTTCGGGCGACGCTGCGCGAGCGCATTCCCGGCGCCGCCGACCTTCCGGAGGTGCCGACGTTCGAGGATGCGTCGTGACCGCGTCGTCGATCGCCGCCGCGATTGAAAACGCCACCGTGCCGTCGCTCGATGTGGCGGCGGTGCGGGCGCAGTTTCCGGCCCTTCAGCAGGAAGTGCATCCGGGTAAGGCGCTCATCTACCTCGACTCCGCCGCGACGGCGCTCAAGCCCCAGTCGGTGATCGACGCCATCACCGCGTCCTACGCACGAAACACGGCCAACGTGCACCGCGGCGTGCATGCCCTTAGCCAGCGCGCCACCGCCGACTACGAGGACGCGCGCGAAAAGGTGCGCGGCTTCATCGGTGCGACGGCGGTCGAAGAGGTCATCTTCTGCGCAAGCGCGACGGCGGCGATCAACCTTGTGGCCAATAGCTGGGGCGCGAAGAACCTGAAGCATGGCGACGAGATCCTGATTACAGAGCTCGAGCATCACGCGAACATCGTGCCCTGGCAGCTCGTGGCTGAACGCACCGGCGCGAAGCTCGTGGTCGTGCCGATCAACGATCGTGGTGAAGTTGAAGAGCGTGCGTTCACGGAAAAGCTGAGCGAGCGCACGGCCATTGCGGCCTTCGCGCACGTTTCCAACAGCCTCGGCACCGTTCTACCCGTGAAGCGCTTCACGGCCTTGGCCCACGACGCCGGCGCCAAGGTGCTCGTCGACGGATGCCAGGGCATCGTACACGGCGACGCGAACGTCCGCGATCTCGACGTCGACTTCTATGCCTTCAGCGCCCACAAGCTCTACGGACCCACGGGCGTCGGCGTGCTCTACGGCAAGGAAGCGATCCTTGACGCCATGCCGCCCTGGCTGGGCGGCGGCGATATGATCGACGAAGTGCGTTTCGACGGCAGCACGTGGAACGATCTTCCCTACAAGTTCGAAGCGGGCACGCCGCCGATCGCCAACGCCATCGGACTCGGCGCCGCCGTCGACTTTGTGCGCGACCTCGGTATGGATCGCATTCAAAAGCATGAAGGCGAAGTGCTCGAGTACGGTCACGATCAGCTTGGCGCCATCGACGGCCTGAACCTCATCGGAACCGCATCCCAAAAGGCCAGCGTGCTCGCCTTCACCTTCGACGGCGCCCATCCCACGGACGTCGGCACACTCCTCGACGCCGAGGGCATCGCCGTACGCACGGGCCACCACTGCGCCCAGCCGGTCATGGCCCACTATGGCGTGCCGGCGACGGCCCGCGCATCGCTGGGCGTGTACTCCACGAAGGCAGAAATCGACGCGCTGGTGGTCGGCCTGGCGAAGGCGCGTCAGCTCTTTCCTGCTACCTGAGGGTTCCGCGCGCGTCGCGCTGTAGTACGGTGCGCGCCGTGCTTCGCGTACTCCCCTTTTGTGTCGCGGCGGTGGTGGCCTGTACGCCGCCGCCCGCGATGGCCTTGCCGAGTGCGCTGACGGCGCCCGAGTTACGCACTCCAGCCGTGGTCGTTCACCGGCGAATCCCCCTCGACCCGCCGTCGCTCTTTAGCATTGGCGGTGCCATCACCGCGTGGGCCGGTGGCGTTGAAATGGCCTTCGGCGGCGTGCGAGCCGTCGAAGGGGGCGATGGCCTCGCGTTCGCCGAGCAGGCGCTTCCAGAGGGCAGACGCTGCCGGAACCGTTTCTAGACGCTTGCCAGGGCGATAGCGGGCGCGACGACACTCATCTGCTGTACCGCGCGGGGGCGATTTTTGGGATGAGCTCTCACGACGGGTCTGCCCGCGGCTCCTCGGCACGGGACGGCCCGCCGGTAGCTCTGGTTGCGTGGTGAGACGATGCGTGCGCAGCAGCAGCTGCGACGATCGCGATGGCCGCATACCAACCACGGCGAATACGTGGCTTACTACCGCGACGTGCACACACGCCAGCGCGAGCGCTGCGCAGAGCTGCCTTAGATACGAAGCGCCTGACGCACCCTGTATCAAAGCCTTCGAGGCATAGGCAGCATCCGCAACGCGACCGTTCATACGGGGCGCGCCTCCGCGTGGACGCCGTCGCGGCCTGCCGTGACCCGGGACATGTTGGAAAGAGCACACTCGGAGGCGGGCGCGTGCTTGCTTGAATGAAATGCCCTATACGGCGGCGTGGCGAAGTCACGGAAGTCGAAGGACAAACGACCGAGGAAGGCGGCGACAGGCGACGCGCGCGCTGCCTCTGCGTCCACGACGGACGACGCGCCTAAGACGTGTAAGGCCCGCTTTGCGTCGCTCCATCCGAAGCGGCTCTTCGGCGAAACGTGGGCCGCAGCGGATGCGCGTGCTCTAGCCGTTCAAAAGGCGCGCGCCGAGCAAGGACTCGGCGCGGACTTTCGCCCCTTCTGGGCCATGGTCATTGCGGGGTGCGTGCTGACCTTTCTTCGCTACGGCGGAACCACCGATGGGTTCATGGCCTTTGCTCAGGCGCGAGCCGAGAGCGATGCCAGCTGGCAGGCCATGCTCGACGGGCCGGATGTGCACTTCTACAGCAAAGCGTGGTGGGCCGGCTGGCGCGTCGTCGGCTATATCTTCGTGCCCGCGCTCTTCATTCGTGTTGTCTTGAAGGAGCGCATCCGCGACTACGGTCTCTCGCTGAAGGGCGTGCGCGATCACGCCTGGATCTACGGGCTCGCCTTTGGTGTCGTGGTGATCGCCGTGTTTTTTGTGAGCTTCGACGCGAGCTTTCAGAACAAGTATCCGATGTACGAAAACGCCGGGCGCAGCGTTCGCGACCTGCTCGCGTGGGAACTCATCTACGCCGTCCAGTTCTTCGCCCTCGAGTTCTTCTTTCGTGGCTACTGGATCAAGACCTGCGAACGCGTGATGGGTTCACACGCGATCACCTGCATGATCGTGCCCTACTGCATGATTCACTTCGGCAAGCCTTGGCCGGAAACAGTCGGCGCGATCGCAGCCGGTGCCGTCCTTGGGACACTCGTTCTGCGTTACCGAAGCATCTGGGCCGGCGTGGTGGTGCACGTGTCCGTGGCCGTGAGTATGGATGTGCTCTCCCTTTGGCAAAAGGGCCAGCTGCCGACCGTTTGGTAGGCCGTACCGCTCGCGCATACCCTTGGCGGGGGTTTCGTGCCAGCGTTGGGCCGTGCGACGACATTCCTTCCCGTACCCGTTCCTCACGATTCTCATCGCTTCCTGCCAGTGCGGTTCGCCTGCCGAATCAACCCCCGGCCAGTCGGCGGGGACCGTCATGGAAGCGACGCGTGCTGCGTTCGAAGAAGCACCGGCGGACGACGAGCCGGCTGCGCGCGACGAGCTCGCCGGCGTAGAACCCGCCCCCGTTCGTTCGGACTGTCTCGATCCGGCTTCGCCGCTCGATGCGATCGTTCGGGGGCTTTCGGATATGGACGACGCCCGGGAGATCGACGTGTGGATGACGGGGAGAAACACGCCGGATGCAAACGACCCAAACGCGACGGTCGGCATGCATACGGAGCACCGTCGCTTCCTCCGCGGCGCGAGCGACGCGGCGACTCAACGCGCCTACGAGCGGCTACGTGCAAACCTGCGGCGCTGGGCGAACGAGGAACCTGCGCGAGCCCGGGGTGACAGCGTACTGAGCGCGCAGCAGGCCGTGGGGAACGTACGGTGGTCGATACGCCTGTCTGAGCCGGCGGCGGTGGACGGGCGAGCGCAGGTCCGCGTTTCCGCGCGCTGTTCCGATCGGCAACGCGGCGAGTCTTCGCTTGCCCTCAGTGACGCGGCGGCCCTGGGTTTCGATCCCCCTTGGCTGCCCGAGTCGGTAGGCCGCGAGTTGCGCAACGCGCGGCTCATCAATGGGGTGATGGGCGGGGCGCAGACCGACATACCCAATGTAAGTTGGGGTGTGCTCGGGCCGACCGACGCGCTCGAGGCGGCACTCGCCGAATGCGACGTGAGCGGCGAGCGCGGCCGATGGACTCTCGTGCGCTGCAGCAACGGCGACGAAAGCGTTGTCGGCCGTTTTCGCGGCGGCGCCGGCATGCTGCAGGTGGTCTTCGAGATTCCGGGCTGAAGCCTGGAGAGGACCGTCTCGCGGACCGACCGCCCGTACAAGTCTCGGCGCTGTCGCACGCACCGGCGCTGTCGCGGCATGTGGTTTTCGGCCGACGCAAACGGGGGCCGTCGCAGCGTTCGGCGACATCACGCCTGCACAAGACGCGAGCACGATGAGCACGGGCCAGAAACGGGGCTCGGTGCAAAATATCAGGCGAAATGACGCCTTGCGCCCACCTTCGATGGCCGGGAGGCGCCCTGTGCCTGGTTTGGGGACCGGCAAGGGGCTCGCTATGACGCGCGGCGGCATGCGGCGGGGTGAAGATGCGTTCGGCGCAGCTTTTGACGGCGCTCGACCGACTGCTAGGGTCCCGCTCTCGCATGGGTGAAGAGGGTGTAGAAGGCGGGCTAGGGGAGCGTGGGGGGTCCCCACGGGAGACGGCTTCGCACCCCGCGCCGAACCCTACGCGCGCTGTGCCCTCTGCGACGCCCCGTCGTTCACGCCGGCCAGGCCCGATCGCCCGGCTTCGCGAATGGCTCTGGCGGGGCGGAACGCTGCAGCGAAGCCGCACCATTGGCGAAATCGAGCGCGGCGAGCGCCAATCCGTGCTTGCATTGCTTTCGCAGCGTGGTGAAGCCGCAGAGACGCTCTGGAACACCGGTCACGCGGCGGAGGCATTGCGGCTGGCCGTCGATGCGTTTCACGTGGGCGAAGCGCTGCCGCAAACCGCAGCGGCGCTCGCGGCGCTGGGTGCGACGCCGGCGGACGAGCGCGATCTTCAAGCCGCCCGTCGCCGCTTGGACGAAGGGCCTCCGCCCGTACGCGATACGGACACGCTCGACATCGGCGCCGACTACTACGTCGACGTTCGCGCCGGCCGGCAGGCCTTGGAACGGCTCTACGGCGGCGTGCTTCGTCCTCCCGGTGAGCTGCTTCGTCAGCGGGCCCTTCGCGCGCTCGTGGTTTCTTCGGCGCTGGCCGCAGTTGTGGCCGTGGTCGCCTACACGGCTTTCCGCCCTCCTCCGCCCCGCGGCGTCGCGTCGGCGAGCTACGAAGGCCCGAAATACGTACCGACGCATGCATGCGACAACGATCCGGAAACCGAGTGGCTTCTGCCCAATGGCTCACGCGGCTGGGTGGAGTGCGTGCTTCCTTCGCCCACGAACGTGAACGTCGTGCACGTCACGAATGGACGAAACCAGGCCTACGGCGATCGGGCCGTGAAGGACTACACGGTGCAGCTGCTCGCCGGCGATGAGGTGGTGGCCGAAGCCGAAGGGTCCTTCGCTGCGATCGAGCCCCAACCGGAACCGGTCTCCGTGTCGGTCCGCGGCGAGGGCATCACAAAGGTGCGCCTCGAGGTGCGAAGCTTTCATCGACTGGGCGCCGCACTCGCCGAACTCGACTGGCGCTAGCGTGCTTCGAGCGGTTGAGTCCGGGTGTTCATGTGTGAGTACGTCGAAGTTCCACGAATAACGCGTTCGAAGCCCGCTGGAGACGTAGTGGTGTGTGAAGAGGCGGGATGAGTACGGGCTGGCATGCTTCGAGCGTGGTGTGTCCATACGTGAGGACGTCGAAGCTTGGGTATATGTGCCTTCAAAGCCCGCTTGGCGTGAGCTGCAGTGACCGCGCCCGCTTCACGACGCCGAGTCGTTAGACGAGCGTTGCCTTCCTTGCACGCCGCATGGATGACCCGTCGGATTCTACTGCCGGCAGCCGATGCGCTCGGTGGCGATGACGATGTCGTCGTAGAACACGGCCTGCTCTTCGGCGGGATCGGGTGTGTCGTCGCGCCGGCGCTGCAGTGTGTTCTGCTCTTGGTAGATCTCGAAGCGCACGCGAACGAGGTTGACCCGGGCGTCTGTGCGAAAGTTGAGCCCTTCAAAGGGCTCCGTCGGAGTCGTGCTCCACTCGCCCATCGTGTAGAACTTGTCGCGCAGCCATTGGCCGAGGGGCGTGCCCGTTTCGAAGCTGCCGACGTGCTCGTCGTCGGTCCAAAGGAAGATAGCGCCGTCGGACGCGTTCGGCGTGTTCACGCGAAGCGCGTATTCGTAGCAATGCCACGCGAAGCGGTCGACAAAGGTTTGGTCCGGCGGCTTCAAGTGGTTGCCGTAGTAGTAGGTGTTGCCTTGATCGCCGGCGCATCCCGGCGTCGCGGAGCCGTCGTTGCAGCGTCCCGAACGCATCTCGTGCCAATAGGTGTAGAAGAACTGCCGGTCTTGGCCGTCGAGATCGATGCGCGTGTTGAAGCGCTCATCACCCGCCGGCCGAAGTCCTGCCGTGCCGCCGCGGTCAAAGCCTTCGGCATAGACCCGCGTGCCGTTGCCGTGGTGCGGACGCGCCGTTCCTTCACCGTAGCGCATGTAGAAGCGGACGAAGTATTCGCCGCCCACGGGTAGGGGAAAGCGCGTGGTTGCCGAGGCCGAAGCCGTGCCGCGCGCGGCGATGCCGCTCAAGGTGAAGCTGAGCTTCATGGCGCCGCTGCCTTCATACGCTTCCGCGGCGTCACGAAGGATCTCGGCCCGATCGTCCGTGTACGAGCCAAGTGAGAGGCCTTCAGCGCCGTCTTCGAAGTTGGTGGCGAAGATGATCGCCGGGTCCGCGCGATCCCATCGGTCGTTTGGATAGCGCTCGCTGAGCGTGCGCGCCTCGACGCTGGGTGCGTCCGTCGCGCCCGCATCGCTCGCTCCGAGCTCCGCCGGCTCCGCGTCGCCGCTTCCCATATCCGCGCGAACGCCTTCGTCGAAAGAGGGCAGGGCGCTGTCCTCGGTTGCGGTTGTTCCACCATCGTTTCGGTCCATTCCGACGTCCACGGGGGCCGTAAGCATGTCCGCGCCATCGCAGGCAGCAGAGCCCAGCGCTAGCAGAACGAGCCGGTGAATGAGGGTTCGGGATATGCGCCGCATGGACGAAGCATGCGCCCCGTCGATCCGTACGCGCGCTAATTTCGCCTAAGCGCTCGCGCCACCCCCCAACGTGGCGATGGATAGCGCCATCTGCCGGACCGGCTCGCGGCAATGTTGCGCGCCTATTCGGTGAAGACGTCGGCGCGCAGGTTCGCCCTCGCCGCAGCGCTGAGGGGGTACACGCGCTCCGCTGGCGTGCGGAGCTCGTCGAGGGTGACTCGATGCTCCCGTTGCTCGTGCACGAGCGGGGTGACGTCTTCGATGCGCACAAAGGCGTCGCCGCGAAAGCCATCGATCTCCCGTCCCCGTAGACCCACCTGAATCGCCCGGCGCGTCACCCCTTGACCGCTTGGAGCGTGATCCGGATCCCACTGAAAGCGCGCGCTGGAGCTCTTGACGGCGCGCTTCCAGTCGTCTGCTTGGAGGTGAGACGCCTTCGCGCTCGAGGCCACGGCTGTTTCCAGCCAGTGGTCGAAGACCGGCCGACGGACATGAAGGGCGAGCACGCGCGTTTGATGTTCCTTCAACGCCCAGCCCGAGCGGTACATCATCCAAAGGAAGTTCGGTTTGATCCACGTCATGCGCTCGAAGGAGAAGGGGCCGCCAAAAGCCTGATGTGCCACCGCGTGGTCGGCGATGGCCGGGCGGTACGCCTGATAAACGACGACGGACGTTTCGTCGTACTGGGCCAGCACATGCTTGCCCGCCTGCGGCCACGTCGGCCGCTGTTCGATGTAGTTCTGTAGTTTTAATGTCATGAAGACATAATATCACGAAGCCTTGACGCTGTCACCTGAACCTTGACGCTCTAACCCAGCGCGGCAGGCATGAACTACGGAAGCCGCAAACGGCCTTGACGCATGAAGGGATCACGCAAATGAACGGGTCCGTTGGAGGCGCGGCCGTGGAGCGGCTGGTGGGTCTGCAAGTGAACGATGCAGCGGGCTACCAATCCTATCGAGACGGGATGATGCCCATTCTCTCGCGCTATGGCGGACGTTTTGTGCTCGACCTGGACGTTGCGCGCGTTCGGCTGGCGCCGGATGGCGCTTCCTTCAACCGGCTCTTCGTTCTTCGCTTTCCGAGCGCTGAGGTGCTCGACGCGTTCTTTTCCGACCCCGACTATCAGCGCGTTCGCAGCGAGTTCTTCGAGCCCAGCGTCGGAAACGTTTCCATCCTCCGTGGGTGGAACGAGGGGTAGACGGCTCAATCGGCGTTCGCAGCGTCGACGACGTGGCCGCCGGACGCGGTGTCGTCATCGGACGGTGTTGTCGTCGGACGCGGTGCTGTCGTCGGACGCGGTGCTGTCGTCGGACGCGGTGCTGTCGTCGGACGCGGTGCTGTCGTCGGACGCGGTGTTGTCGTCGGACGCGGTGCTTCGTCGGACGCGGTGCTGTCGTCGGACGCGGTGTTGTCGTTGTTTTGGCCGCCGGCGGCATCTTGCGCCGCCGGCTCGTCTTCGCTTGGCAGCATGTTCCCGTTTGAGTCACGTCCGGCGTCCGGCGGCGGCCCGTCGCGGTCTCGTGGCGGCCCGTTGCGAAAGGGGCAGATTTCCACCTCGGCGAGGGCGGCGCCAAATCGGTGGAAGCTGTTGATGTCGATTCGCACCCGGTCGATGTTCTCGCCTTCGACGCGCACCGTGCGCCACTCAGGATCGCGGTCGAGCACGGGGAAGTTCACCTCCTCCGAATCCACGAGCTGGCCGTCGGCGTAGAGTGTGACGCGGGCCGTGCGCACAGCGCGGTCGTTGTGGGGCGGGTTGTGGCCGTTGAGCAATCGAACGTGCCGCACGTTTCGGGGCTGGGAGAAGCGCCGTTCGATGTGGCCCCGCGCCCGGTCCGGAAGCAGCCATTCGGTCTGCGCATTGCCGTCAAAGGCGTACGTATCTGGGTACGTACCGCTGGCGAAGCTTCCGGACGAGACGATGGGCTCGGGCGGTGGTGGACGAAGGTAGAGGGCGGCCGCCACCAGGGCGAATACGCCGAGTACCACCGTGGCCACCCGTAGGTTTTGCCGGCGTCGAATCGCCCAAACCCCCAGGAGCACAGGCTCGTGCAGACGAACCAGCACAGCATGGGCGACGCGTGCATCGGCGAAGAGCCGGCGCATGTCTGGGCTGGTCTCGAGCGGCGCAAGGTCGTGCGTCAGGCTGGCTTCGCCCCGCTGCACCCGGCGCACGTCTCGCTGCGTGGCGCCGAGGGCGTGCAGCTCCGCTGGCGCGTGCGGAAGGCTGAGGGCCACGCGCAGGGCGTCCCGCTGCAGTCGTAGACCTTCCTGCGCGTGACCCGTGTTCCATAGGCGCTGGGCCGCGCTCGCGCGCTGCTCACTAAGCCGCAGGGCGCGAAGACGGAGCCGCCGCTCGGCGAAGTCCAATCGATGGGCGCTTCGAAGGGCACGCGAGCGGGTCAGCGCTTCACGAAGGGCGGCGCCAAAGCTGGGGGCGGCACTCGTCATGACTCGATTCGAATCGTGCCCATGTCCACGGTGAAGGTGGGCGCGCCGTCCTGCGCCGTCTCGACGGGGCGGCGCCGTTCATCGACGACGGTCATCTGCAGTTTGAGTTCGACGGGCCTTAGGTCTTCGGGAACCACGATGGGAACGGGATCGCGCAGTCGCTCGCCCGCTCGCCAATCGTTCGTATGGTACGTCCCCGCCAGTGGGTAGTGGAAGCCGTGAAAGTGCTCGGCATGCGTTCGGCCTGAAGGGCCCACGAGATCGACGATAAAGAAGTAGTCCGTGCTCATCTCTTCGAGCACTTCAAAGTACAGCGCCAGATCGATCGTCTCGCCCGGTCGAACGGAGCGGTTCACGTCATAGCCCACGAAGCGAAAGCGGTCTGCGTAGTTTGCGCCCACGCGGTAGTCCATGTCGCTCGGAAAGGCGCTCAGGCGGGCGTCGGCGATGGCGGCGGCGGCCCGGTTTTCGCGCCGCGCCGTCTGGGCCAGCCAGGCGCGCAGGTCATGATGCAAGCGTTCGGCTTGCTCGGGGTCGTCGTCACTTAGGTCGTGCAGTTCGCCGGGGTCGTCCTCCATGTGAAAGAACTGGCGCGAGCCTTCGCGAACCCACCAAATCATCTTTAGGGGGCCGTCGTAGATGGCCTTCTGATCGAAGGGAAAGAGGCCATCCGGCAGCAGCTCTGCAAAGAAGGGGCGGTCTTCGACGGCTTCGCCAACCATGACGGGCACCAAGCTTCGCGAGAGCGTTTCGGCCGGGGGGCGTAGCCCCGCAAGGTTGAGCACGGTGGGAAAGAGATCGAGCATGGGGATCGATGCTGGGATACGACGCGGCGAAAAGCCCGGCGCCTGAATCATAAGCGTCGCGCGAAGCTCCTCGTCGTAGAGCGTTTCCGAGTGGCCCGTGTGTCCATGTTCGCCGAGCGCTTCACCGTGATCGGACGCGACGATGACCACCGACTTTTCGTGAAGGCCGCGCTCCCGAAGCGCGGTTCTTAGCCGATTGAACTGCGCGTCTGCGAAGGTGATCTCCGTGTCGTACTGGCCCGGGACGTCATCGCCAAAGCGCGACTCAACCCCGTCGTGCAGGTAGGGCGCATGCACGTTGAAGAGATGCACCCAAATGAAGAGCGGCGGCGACGACGCATCCCGGCTTTCGAGCGCCGCGATCGCGCGGTCCACGCTCCAGCTGCGCGCGGGGATGTAGGTGTTGCTCTGCTCGACGGCGTCGAAGCCTTGAAAGAACCCACGGATGCGCTCGAAGTAGTTCGTGCCCATGATCGCATGGGTCTCGTAGCCGGCGGTCTTGAGACGTTCGCTGAGTAGCTCGTTTTCGTCGAGCAGCGCAGGCCAGAGGTATTCGGGCCCGTAGGCGACCTGGCCTGCGTAGCGCCCGGAGAACATGCTGGGGATCGAGCGAATCGATCTGGAAGACTGCGCGATGGGGCGTTCGAAGACGATGGCCCGCTCGGAGAAACGATCGAGGTGCGGCGACGTCGGTCGCTCGTTTCCTCCGCAGCCCAGTCGATCGAAGCGCAGGGCGTCCACGGTGAAGAGAACAATGTGCGGCCGCTCGACGGCGCCGGCGGGGAGCTCTTCAAAGCCACCGTCGGTGAAGCGTACGACTTGGCTTTCGCTGCCGTCGCCGTCGAAACAGTCCGCGTCCACGCCGTCGCCGGGCGGATCGAAGTTGCCCGGATAGACCGTTGGGTCGTCGTCGTCGCAGTCGGCGCCGCCAAAGGCGACGCTATGGCCGTCCCGATCGCCATCGGTGGCGCGCAGGTGGGCGCGAACGAGGCGGTCGGACACAAGCGTGCGTCGCTCCACGAGGCCGCGCACCTGTGAGCGCGCGCCGTAGGTGAATGCGTTCGTGAGCGTCGCGGCCACCCCGGCGGCGCATAGGAGCAGGCACGTTCGGATCGACGCGGCGCGACGCCGCGAGAGAAACGCCAGCAGCAGGTACACCAACGCGAGGCCGAGGGCCATGGACACTTCTCCACCGATGGCCGTCAGCGTTTCGCGCGTGCGGTAGGCCAGTCCGCCGGCGGACGCGAGGGCCGCGCCGGTACAGACCAAGAGCACGTCGCCGACGCTCGGCGGACGCCTCCAAGATCCGAGCGCGCGCAAGAGCCCCTCACGAAGCACCGCTGCGAAGGCGCCGACGCCTAGCAGGTTGGCCAGACTCGCCGCCGCCATGGCCCACGCCGCGAGCACGGGGTTGTGATAGCGGGTGGAAAAATGGTGCGCGAGCAGTCCCTCACTGACCATGAAGAGGCCGGCAAAGGCGAGGAGCGCGAGGAGCGAGGCGGCGCCCGGGCCGTCGCTCGCAAAGAGCCGCTGACGGCTGGCGAAACGCGCGCGTACCGGTGCGAGCCATGCAGCGCGTCCGTAGAGCAGCGAGAGCAACGATCCAGCGGTGCCGAGCAGAATGGCGACGGGCGCCCAGAAGGCGAGCAGGTGAAGCCACGCGAGCGCAACCGTGCCAGCGCTTGCGCCCTTGGCGCCCGCAATGGCTTCCGCTGTCGCCGCCAGCGCGCAGGCCGCTATTGCCACGAAGAAGTGACGGAGCGATGGGCTTCGTGCCTTCAACGCGCGCACGGGCACCGAGCGCGCGCGCTCCACTGGGCTTCAGGACTCTTGGAAGCTGGACTTGGGGAACGCATGAGGGAAGGGCGAGAAGCGAAGCCGCAGGCGGCCTTCACCAGCTTAGAAGGTTCGGCAGGCGCCGCCTATTTCCTGGCGGCTGGCCAGCCTGAAGGAAAGGCCCTTTGAGCGCCAGCGAAAGGGCGCAGCACTCGCCTAGCCTTTTGGTATAGGACGGCGGCGGCCGCGCCAGTGGTCGACGAGCCAGAGTGCCACGATCGCGAGCCAGCCAAGCGCCGTCAGAAGCCATGCGAGCCCTGCGTGCGGCGGCCGAAAATGAAGGTCAACGCGTTCCGTGCCTTCGGGAACGCGCACCGTAAGGCGCAGCCGCTCCTCCTCGGCAACGCCCACGGAGGGGATCCACGCGCTGTCGTAGCGCTGGTTGAAGCGCAGCAGGCCGTCGCCTTCCATGGTCACGTTCGCCCAGAGGTGGTCCGGCCGTCGGCCTTCATCTTCAAGGCGGCCGTTCTCCACAACGACCTGCGGTACGTCACCGTTGCGCAGGCCGTAGACGAGCGGGATCTCGTACGCCTCGTAGCACCCGCGGGTACCCACGTTTCGTGCGGGGAATTCGGCGACGCGAAGGTAGGGCGTTGTCGTGAGATAGAAGCGTTCAGACGGGGGTGAAAGGCGGAGCGGTCGGTTCGAGTAGGCCGCCGGCAGTGGCCGTGCGACGAGCAGCACTTCCGCCGCTACGGCGCCGGCGATCAGCCACGGCACGTAGCGGGCCGACCAGCGTCGCCGTTCGCGCAGCAGCGTGGCGCCGATCGCTTGCACGCCGGCGCCTGCAAGAAGCGCGAGGTGCAGGATCAGGAGGATGACGAACCGGCTCGGCACCCGGAGCGAGGAGTAGATCGGCAGATGGTGCAGCAAACGCCAGGGGCTCCAGGGCGCGAAGTCGCCGAGGCAGAGGAGCGCAAAGAACACGCAGGCATAAAGAACTCGACGGTGTTTGCGGCCGTAGATGAGCGCGCCCAGCACAGCGAGAACGAGCGTGGAAAAACCGACGTAGCTCGCGTACTCGGCCCACACGTAGCGGCCCGAGAACCCCGGCACGCCTTCGTAGGACGTGAGCATTTGCAGCAGCTCGACGGGTGCGATCTCATCGCGTGCAGGCACTTCGCGCGGAAAGCGCGCGAGCGTTTGCATCGTCGGGATGAGGCGCGCCGCGGACGCGAAGAGCGCAAGGACGCCTGCGAGCAGACCCGCGCCGACGACCTTGAGTACGCCCTTGCGAATGCGCAGCAATGCGTCGAAGGCCAGCCAGAGCACGAAGTAGGGAAGCGGATAGACGCCGCCTTCGAAGAGCGTCAGTGCCATCAACACGGCGACGCCGAGCGTGTGGCGCAGCGAACCAGGGCTCTTGCGCCAGCAGAGGAGCAGCCAGGGAGCGAAGCCAAAGGGGCCAAAGGCCACATGCCCGCCGCCGTAGTGCCACGCGAAGAATCCGCAGCATGAAAACGCGACGGCCGCCGCCGTCGCCCCCGGTGCGTCCAGTCCGAGGTATGTCGCCAGCCGATGCATGCCGTAAAAGGCAAAGGCCACGTGCAGAACAACGAAGACCTTGAGGGCCAGCGTGCTGCCGACGAGCGGCGCGAGCAGGATCAAGGGGCCGTAGACCATTGACTGCGGGTTGCCCCAAAGGGTCAGGCCGCCGCAGTGGTACGGGTCCCAGTAGGGCATGCCGCCGTGGCGCTCGAGCCCGACACGGGCCGCTTCCCACATGCGCTGGAAGTAGACCCAGTCCCCAAAGCCCGTGTTTTCCCAGTTGGTGAAGAGGGGCCACCACGCGGCAAAGGCGGCGGCCGCCGCCATCAGGCATAGGGTTCTTGCGCGCACGGAGCGCGGAGCATACCGCTCGCTAGCCCGGGTGCACGAATCAGTGGTGGCGCCCCCCCCCGGGCGGCGGTACGACCTCGCGCATGGACCTTCGCGAACACGCCATTCATGAGGGCGAGCGTCATCCCTGGGAGCGCTCGCGGGCGGCCTTCTTTGAGACGGTGTTCGAGCGGCATCGCGTGCGCGGTGCCCATCTGCTCGATGCCGGGGCCGGCGACGGTTGGACGGCGGCCCGCCTCGCACACCGCAGCGGCGCTGCGGCGACATGCTGGGACATCCTCTACACGGACGAACAACTGGAAGAGCTTCGCGCGGCCTTGCCGAAGGTGCACTTCGTTCGCGACCAGCCGGACGGGCCCTTTGACGTCGCGCTGATGCTCGATGTGCTCGAGCATGTCGAAGACGACGACGGCTTTCTGGCGGGCGTTCGGGACCGGCTTCAGCCCGGCGGTCTTGCGGTAGTCAGCGTCCCCGCGTGGCCCGCGCTCTTCAGCGAACACGACGTGTTCCTTCAGCACCACCGGCGCTACCGCCCGGGTGAGGCCCGCGACCTCATGGAGCGAGGCGGATTTGCGATCCTCGAATCGGGCGGCCTCTTTCACGGCCTTCTGCCCGTGCGTTCGCTGCAGGTCGCGTTCGAAAAGCTCGGCCGAAGGTCCGCCACCACCAGCCTCGGCGAAGGCCCGAAGGGCCTGGTCAACGACGTGATCACCAAGGTACTCGTCCTGGAGCAGCGCCTTTCGTTTCTCGCTTCGGGCAGTGGTCTGATGCTCCCCGGCCTCAGCTGGTGGTGCGTCGCCCGCAAGCTCTAGAACGCCTTCGGCCCTAAGGCGAAGCCGCACGCGTCGGCTGGCGCGTGGCCGTCATTGGCTCTAACTCCGCCAGGTGGTCAAAGACTTCGATATCGAAGACTTGAAGGTTCACCGGATTCAGCCGGAGCCGAAGAAGAAGAAGAAGCTTCGCCTCCCCGTCGCCGGCGCCTTGCCGCCGGCGGAAGAAGGGGATGCGCCCGACGAGGCCCGCGCCGAAGGCGAGCGTACCGAGACGCTGGCGAAGGATGCGCTTGAGGCGGCCGTCGTCGATGTGCTGCGTACCATCTTCGATCCGGAGATCCCGTTGAACGTCTACGACCTCGGCCTGATCTATGGCGTAGACGCGAGCGAGTCCGGCGACGTGGAGATCCGCATGACGCTCACGGCGCCGGCCTGTCCGGTCGCGGGCCAGATCGTCAAGGACGTGGCGACGAAGGTTGGCGCGCACGAAGCGGTGGCGTCGGCGCACGTAAGGCTCGTATGGGATCCCCCTTGGACGAAGGCCCGCATGACGGACGACGCACTCCTCGAGCTTGGCCTCTTGTAGGCCGGCTACCAGAAGTCGGGTGCGTCGGCTTCGGTCGCTGTGGACCGGGCGCCGTTCAGCGCCGTCAGAAAGGCCGCGGCGGCAGCATCGATGTCGGCTTCGTCCGTGTGACGACCGATGCCGAAACGAAAGCTTGAAGAGGCTCGGTCGGAACCGAGGCCCATCGCCATGAGCACATGGCTGGGTTCGGTGTTGCCCGTGGAGCAGGCCGAGCCCGTGGAAATCGCCAGGTCGTGCGCAATGTCGACGAGCACGGCGGCGGCATCGACGCCTTTGAAGGCGACGTTGAGGTTTCCCGGGTGGCGCGGCCCGTGGAGCGGTGGACCGTTGAGCAGCGGCTCCGCCGCGGCGAGCGCGTTGAAGAGCCGCGTGCGCAGGCGCGCGAGCCGCGCGCCTTCTTCCTTGGCGCACTCCTTCAGGATCGCGGCTGCCGCCCCAAAGCCCGCGATGGCCGGAACGTTGAGCGTGCCGCCGCGCAGGCCAAACTCCTGCCCGCCGCCGTCCTGCTGCGCGACGAGGCGCACGCGCGGATCGCGCCGCCGGAGGAAGAGCGCACCCACGCCTTTCGGTCCGTACATTTTGTGGGCCGTCAAGCTCACCAGGTCGGCGCCAACCCGGTCCACGTCGAGAGGAAGATAGCCGAGACCCTGGCTCGCATCGATGTGCAGGTAGACGCCGCGCCTGCGGGTGATACGGCCAATCGCTTCGAGGTCGCTATGAGCGCCGGTCTCGTTGTTGGTCCACATAATCGATACGAGTACCGTGTCGTCGACGATGGCGGCTTCCACGGCTTCTGGATCGACGCGACCTTGGCCGTCCACATCCAGCCGCGTGATGCGCGTACCTTGCCGTTCGAGGTGCCTCGCTGAATCGAGGACGGCTTTGTGTTCGGTCCTCTGCGTGATCACATGAATGGCTTCACGCTCCAAACGGGCTCCCTCCACCGCGCCCTTGAGGGCGAGGTTGTTCGATTCGGTCGCGCCAGAAGTAAAGACGATCGAACGTGCGTTCGCGCCGAGCAACGCCGCCACCTGGGCGCGCGCCGCTTCCACAGCGTCCGCTGCGCGCCGTCCGGCGCGGTGGTTTCGACTCGCGGCATTCGCGGCGTCGCCGCGAAGGTGGGGAAGCATCACCTCCAGCACCCGAGCGTCGACGGGGGTGGTGGCGTGGTGGTCGAGGTAAATCACACCCGATCTATAGACGCTTTTGGCGCATGCGCCGGTGGGGCGCTCTACCCCTTGGCGTTGGCTCGCTCGAACACTACGCTTCGAACTATGGAGTCTGTGACCACTTCAGAGCCGCCAATCTCCCTCACGGAGAAGGCGATTCAGATGGGCAAGAAGCAGCTCCGCGAAGCCGGCGGCGGGCTTGGCCTGCGTTTGGGCGTCAAAGGCGGTGGCTGCAGCGGCTACTACTACGTCTACGAGGTGGCCGACAAGGTACGGTCCCGCGACATGAGCTTCGACTTTGGCGGGCTCAACATCATCGTTGACCACCGGAGCCTCGAACTGCTCAAGGGCGGCGTGCTCGACTGGGAGCAAAAGCTGCTCGGTTACGGCTTCAAGTGGCAAAACCCCAATGCCACGGGGGACTGCGGCTGCGGCGCGTCCTTCACCACCGACTAGAGACCTGACCAGCATTGCCGCG
>JBCCRV010000009.1:0-27053 GCA_039201085.1 Myxococcota bacterium
CGAGGCCGTCACCGTTGATGTCTACGAAGTTGGGTGAGCCGCGATCCACAATCGCGTCTTTGATCGCTTCGGGGCCCGTATCGTCAGGGTCGATGCCGACGTTAAGTCGAGAGTATACAAAGTCGCCCTCGTCCCATTCGACAACACCGTAGAAGTGGCTGTCGCTGACGAACGGGTGTAGGAGCTCCGACCGGCCGTCGCCGTCGATATCGACGACTTCAATTGTACCGCGCCAGTCTGTTCCCTCAGCCCAACCCTCCCCTGGCTCGCCGAGGGTCATGCTACGTCGAGTGCTCGCGAAGCCTCCACCTGGGACACCAAATCGCAGATACCACTTCATCTCATCGGGGTGATCCGTGCCGCGGCCCTCGTGTGTGACCAAGTCAATGATCCCGTCGCCGTTGAAGTCGCCGAAAAGACGCACGTCGGCTTCTTTGTCCGGCCCCTCGGTCTGGTAAGTGCTGCCGATGGCGTCGGCTGCTCCCCCTCCCGATAGCCTAATCACGCCCTCCCTTGCAGTGATCCAGTCTGCGGCGCCGTCACCGTCCAGGTCGATTACGTTGGGCGGGTTCGATTCGTCTGGTGGATCGGACAGTGGACTGAAAGCACCAGGACAGTCTCTCGGAACAGCGTCAGCAAAGACATTCCCGCCGTCTGCGGGCTCACCCCTCGTTTCGAAGCATCCGACCAACTCCAATGGTTCGGGCTGCTGCAGTGAATGCCCATCGCTATAAGCGATTAGCCATCGGCCGATGACCCGTGAACCGTCTCGGTCAGGGTCGCAGTTCCCTATACCGTCCGATGTCTCGCGACCGCCCCACGTCCAATCGCCAATTCCACTCGACCACTCACACGCATCGACGTCACCTCGCCAAAAGAGGAGGTCGTCAAAACCATCACCGTTAAAGTCTGCCGTCTGTAACTCTGGCTGTTGCTCGACGTCGTTCCACCGATTGATGTTCTGTGGTTCCGGTGCGCCAAACACGGGCTCAGGAGCCGCCCACTCGAAGCGCGTCGGAGCTTGGCAGCCGCCAAATTGATCGCATCGCGTCAGCGAGCTCAGGCGGCTGCGGCCCGCAGACACACCATTTTGCTCCTGGCGCTCGTAGTTCAAAACGTACGACCACACATCCTCCACGGCAGACGGGTTCGGAGCTTCCATAACGATCCGCTTGAGCAGATGCGAGTGCCGCCGGTGCACGCCGGAAACGAACGAATCCACTGGGTCGGGCCTTCGTTCGTATTCGAAGCGAATCGCCCGGCGTGCTGCTAGGCCCGCGCTCGGGTTCGATGTGTATTCAATCCGCTCCAACCAATACTCAACCGCAAATCGCAGGTCGGGTTCGAGCTCTATATGAACCGTTGATGCTTCCTCTTCATGGTAGCGATATTCGATGCGGTTTCCGTAGTGGTCCTCGCGGTATGTCAGCAGCCAGCGATAGACGACGGTCTCGTCGGTCACCGGTATCTGCCCGTTCGCATCGACGTATCTCGGACGCGGTGCGAGCACGCGCGTCTCGTACACAGACCGCACTCCGTAGCCATCATCGACCACGAATCGCGCAGGTACTTGCGCCGAAGCCCCGGTCGCGGTGCCTTCCGCTTGGATGCGTTGGTTGGTGTCTGGGAAGGTCACAAACTCTCCGCCGCCAGTGGAGTTGAGTCGTCGGCCATCGAGGCAATATCGGTCTGTTCCGTCGAAGCGCGGCGCGTCCGGTGCGCCGTCGTCTGCAAAGTTGCGCCCGCACGGTGCTACGGCACTTCCGACCACCATGCCCCAGCCAATCCCGAGTGGTCCGTTGGCCCCATTGTCCACGTACCTCAGCGCCACGGTCGGCTGCATCTCTCTGCGACCCGATGGTACTACAAGAACCACCTCATATGAGGCACTTCCCTGAGATACGGACCAACGACCCTCGATGGTCCCAACGGGGTCGCCCGAGCGAATACTGTCCGTGGGGACTACTATAATAGTCTGCTCGCTGCGCGATGCAGCCAGGCTCGAAGTTTCTTGACAGCCCGTAGAGAGAGCCGAGAGAAGCAGGAGTGAGAGGACGACTCTAGTCACATCCGAAGACGGTGTGACGGTACTGCATGTGTCAACTTTTCAGTCCACCTTGTGCGTACAAAAACGCCTCAAGAGAAGAGTGTGCAACAAGAATAGGTCCGTCAGGCTACTGAACGGCGTCGAGGACCGGTAAGAAGGTGCTCGGCAGGCCGCGGGTTTGCAGGAGCGAGGCGACGTCCATCGACACGGCGACGAGCGAGTGCACGAGGAAGCCGCCCCAGATGCTTTTCGTGCGCATCGCAAGCGTGCCCAAGAAGATGCCGGCGAAGATCGCGCCAAGCGTTTCCGGGAACTCCTTGCCGTAGTGAATCATCACGTAGGGCACGGTCATCGCAAAGATCGCCGCGCTGCCCATCGAGCGGCACGCCCGCAGCCACCAGCCGCGAAAGAAGAACTCCAGGCTGAAGAACTGGGCGAGGTAGAGGAGCTCCCAAGCGAGAAAGTCGGACCAGCTTCGATGGCTCAGCTTGTAGAAGGGGTAGTAGGTTTGAAAGCCCTCCGTGAAGCTCACGGCGACAACGCAAACAAAGACCACCAGGAAGCTGAGCAGGTAGATCCACAGCTTTGAGCGAAAGCCCTCGGTCCCCAGGAACTGATCGCGCACGCGCTCGCCGCTTAGCCGAATCGCACTTGGTCGCGTCCGCGCCCGCCGCTTTGCTCCGCCGCGTCGCTTTCCTCGCCCGCATCCGCTGGGCCGATCCGTGCACGCGCTCAGCAAAACCCGCGCGAACAGGAGCACTTTCATCAAAGAACGCTGAGCGTTCCTATGCCCTCCCACATCGCGGCCCCTTCCAATAACGACGGTACCGACTCGGTACGCTCAGTCACTCAAGTCCGTAATCTGCACAACCCCCTCCGTAGACTCCACCCAAAGGCTCTGGGAAAAGGGATCAAACCAGGCGTGCGGACGCCCGCTGTTAGGCGCCCAGGCAAAGGGAATCCTGTGTTCAATCTGACCCGACGTGCCCCAGACTTCAAGTTCGCACGATCCGTCGACGACACATATCGGGCGGGACGGAGACGGCATCGCGTAGAGACGTCCGCCCGGTCCCGACACCGACACATAAACAAGCGTGCCGTCGTAGATGGGCGCGAGGGGCGTGAAGCAAGACTCGCCGCGGCAGCCCGGAAGCTGGACCTGCCACCGCTGGCCATAAACGCCGAGCACATGCTCGTCGCCCCGCACTCCGAAGGGCCGGAGGGTTCCTTCGGGGACGTCCCCCGCGGCCTCAAGCGTACCGTCCGGTGCAAGCTCTAGTAGAAGTGGCCTACGCTCTGAACCGGCGCCGTGATAGTAGAGGGCTCGATCGCTCGCGACGAAGGGCCGCAACGTGTTTTCGCGACTCGGGTCATCCACCACGAGGCCCTCGCTGACGCAGTTGCCGGTGGCAAGATCGAACTCGCAGATGAAGGCTTCCCTCCCACCGTTCTCTTGATGGACCACCGCCAAGACGCTGCCGGATGGGAGGCGCGCCAGTGCACTCACGTCCGCATCCGTAAACTGCCGGACCGGCTGAAGGTCCCGGGTAAGGCGGGAGATGGCTGGGCCAGTTAAGCCGCCTAGTGCAAGCACGACGACGTCACCATCCATGATCGACGCCTGCACATCGTCGACGCCATTCAGGAAGCTGGGTTCATAAACTGCCACCGGTCGCCGGGAGCGGTCAAAGGCCCGGACCCCGTTTTGTCCCACCAAGTAGACGCGGTCCTCAACGAACAGGACGTTGGAAATGCTGTTTGCAAGTGTAAGCGGATGCCCCGGCGGAATGACCTCCCCGTCGACCTCCTGGACGGCTCCAGGCGCCGGACCCTGAAACGGCATGCAGACCTCAGCGCAGAGAAGGCCTTCGCGGCATGGAGGCGGCGACTCGCACTCGTACGGCTCTTCTTCGAAGATGGAGGGACGTTCATCTTCCTCCTCGGCGCACGGCGTGCAGAACTGGCCGAAGTCGCTGAACCCCTCTTGGCTGCTTGCGCACGAAGCCAAGATGGACGTGAACACGAGACCAAATCGCCGCGCGGCGCGCCACACGTTGGAGTCGACTGTTGATCGTTGCATGTGGACAAACATGACCGCTTCCGATTCGATCGAAGACGCTTTATTCATCAACCGTGATTTGAAAGCTCTGGGCCAGCACTTCCACCGCTCCCCAGTGGTCAAAGTAGATAATGAAATGACGCCGCAGCGGCATACGATAGTGTGGCTCAGTCTTGCCAAGCAAACCGTTCATCCACTGGGAGGTCTCGACCTCTATGACTGCGCTATAAGCTTCTAGTTGCAGCTCGGACACCGTCGCGTCGGGTATCGTCCGCATTGCTAGCACACCGTCGAAACTCACGGTCGTCCACGGTAGCCCTTCGTGATCGTATCGGAGCCTTAGGGTTGCTCCCGCGTAGTAGACCTCCGGGCCCTCGTCGCAGCCCGCCGTAGAAACGGAGAGCCGATAGCGTCTGAAGCCTTCATTCGCCTTGTCCATCTTACGCACCGTCCTCAGAATATAGCGCTCGTCCGACTATTGGGTCCCCCGCGAATTCGAATCGTGTCCCGAGCACGTCCACCCATCTCTCGCAGTCTCGAACGAACGCGGCGTTCTACTAGCGGTGACGTGACTTCAATCGCTCGTGTCGGCTCGACACCTGCGCGACGCAGTGTCGTAAGTGATCGGTTGTTAACCGCAACCCGTCCCTGACCCTCGATCCTTACAAACTGGAAGGGAATCTGATCTGGGGAGATTTCGCCTCTGCGGATTCCGGCTGCAACGTCTGCTATCGGCTGACCCGCGAACTCAAAATCGCTCGGTCGCGGTCCGTCCGGAGGTGTAAACGTTCGGCTCACGGCTTGTTGACCAAAGAGTATCGGACCTTCGTCGGCCGCTCTAGCCGCGCCGCCGAGCTCGGACACTCCTTCGGCGACGTTGTCCGCAGCACCTGCAACCGACCCTGCCACGTCATCTGCCGCGCGGCCGACTCCGCCAACGGTTTCGGCGATCGTCCGGCCCCCGCGAATCGCGCCTCCGAAATTCGGAGACGTCCCTAACGTGATGACACTAACGCCCAAGCTCCCCGCGGCGAGACCGACTTCCCACCAAGCCGAATCCGGGTCCACGATGACGGCGACGTCTTGGGCTTCACCGACGCCGGGCACGAGACCGGCGAGAAACTCGCCGACGCCGGTGGCAATCCCCTTGACCGTTTCCCAGATCTCTTCGGGGGACGGTGGTCGACTGCCCGCTCCGCTGCTTTGACCGTAGCCAGGCTGAGCTGGTTCACCAACGGATGTCGGCATCTCACCGGACGCGCTCGCGGACGAGCTGTGTCCAAAACGGATATTCTGAACACAACCTTCGTCGTTGCATTCCATCACGTTCGATTCAACGTCGTCTGCGACGATCTTAACCTCCGGTCCGATCGGCTCATCCAGGAACCCCGAAGGATCGACAAACTGCGTCGGCGAATGCTGTACGTAGCTGTACCCGTGCCACGATGGCCCGTGGAGCGGAGCGGCGACGAAGGGATCCTGACTCAGGAAGCTCACCGTTTCCGGGTCGAACAGCCGTCCGCCCATGTTGACGAAGCCGAGCTCTTCATCTTGCTCATGGCCCGTGAAGCCCGGAACGACCGACGAAACCGGAAGAGGCGCGAGCGTGGGTCGATGGTCCGCACCGAGTCTACGTCCAAACGGGCTGTACTCGCGGCGCTCTACAACATTCCCCGATTCGTCGGATACGGCAAGCGTATCCCCGCGGTAGTTTCGATGGAGGTAGTGATAGGAGGACTCTCCGCTATCGTCATCGACTCGTAACTCCGCGATCGGACCCTCCGGACCCATCACGGCGTGAATATGAAGCTTTCCGAAGTTTTCCGAGCGGTAGGCGCCAGCAGTGATGGTGCGCGCGCCGTTGACGTTGCGCGCGACCCGCTGGCCGAAGGCGTCGTAGAGAAACTCAGCCTGAATGGAGCCATCGGTGGATTCCATTGATCGGGGCAGGTCGAAGCTCGTGTATACGATAGCCGTCCAGCGACTCGACGATTCCCGACGGCCGCGAGAGTCATGCTCCGCGTAGCTCAGTCCCGTACCCGTACCCCCGACGAAGTCTTCCCATTTGGCGATTTGATGGCCGCCGTCGTAGAGAAACTCGGTACGTGCTTCTTCGCCGGCTTTCGTTAGTCTTCGTCGGAGCTCAAGGTTGCCGGCGTAGTCCCGAAGTCTGTTGAAATTTGAAGAGGCGGTTCCTTTCACCCGGGCTCATGCTCGGGCTGTCTGAGAAAGGAAAACCGCCATGAGGAAGACTGACAGGAAGATCTCGAAGAAGGAAGCGGCGATCGCCGTGCTGACGGGAGGGCTGACGGCGTTTGTTCGCCGGGAGCTCCAGGAGCTTGTGATCGCCGAGGGGCTGCAAGCGCTGATGAGGATGCTGGAGGAAGATCGCGCCGACCTTTGCGGCCGTGCCTACGAGCGAGGCCGGCAGATGAGCGCGAAGCGAGCAGGAAGTGCCACCGGGGAGCTATCGATGGGAGGGCGCCGCGTTCAGGTTCGGCGCCCGCGCGCCCGCGACGAAAACGGCGAAGTCCAGCTGCCGACCTGGGAAGAGTTCAAGAACCAGGACCCGCTTCATGAGCGTGCCCTGGAGCAGATGATGATCGGGGTCTCGACGCGTAAATATGACCGCTCACTCGAGGGTATAGGCGAGGCTACTAAGAGCCGTGGGACGAGCCGAAGCGCCGTCAGCCGTCGCTTCAAAGCGATGACGGAGGCTCAACTTGGTGAGCTGATGAGCCGGGACCTGTACGAACTTGATCTTGGCGTGCTGATGCTCGACGGGATCCGCATCGCAGACCGCGTGCTCGTGATTGCGATCGGCATCACCTTCGAAGGTACGAAACACGTTTTGGGCCTTTGGGACGGGGCTACGGAGAACAAGGTGGTGTGCCGCGCGCTCCTCGCCGACCTCATCGAACGCGGCGTCGATCCGGCGAAGGAGTACCTCTTCGTCATCGACGGCAGCAAAGCGCTGCGATCCGCAATCCGCGATGCGTTTGGCGAGCGTGGTCACGTTCAGCGTTGCCAGTTCCACAAGCTCCGCAACGTGCTCGGACACCTGCCCGAGTCCATGCAGCATACGGTTCGCAATCAGATGCGCGAAGCGTATGCGATGGCGACGGCTTCGGAGGCGAAGCAAAAGCTCGAGGCGCTCCGCAGTCGCTTGAAGGAAGACCATCCGAGCGCCGCCGCATCGCTCAAGGAAGGCCTCGCCGAAACGCTCACCGTGAAGGCCTACGGCCTTTCCGCACCTCTCGAGCGAACCCTCTCGACCACGAACCTGATCGAGAATCTCAATGGCGGCATTCGCGACCTCACTCGCCGCGTCAAACGTTGGCGCAACGGCTCAATGATCCGCCGGTGGGTCGGCGCTGCCGTTGTCGAACGCGAGGCTTCGTTCCGCCGCGTACGCGGTTACAAGTCGCTTCCAAAGCTCAAGCGTGAGCTTCGTCCATCCGATTCGCACGCCCCATCGTTTGCTTTGGAGGCCGAAGCCGCGTAAGCATGTTCAACCCGATCGGAGCCGCCTCGATTTTCAACAGCGGCCGGGACATCGCCGGTTCTCGTTTCGGTTCTTTGTTAAACATTCGTTCGCCGCCGTCTTACGCCAAACCAAGCAATAAAGGACGTTATGCTGAGTAACCCAACTGCTCCAGCGAACAGGATGACCATCGTTCGACGAAATACTCGGGTATCTTCGATCACGTCGACAAGCACCGTTCCGTTTGCCGCAGCTCGAATCGCTCGCGGAGGGTTGGTGTCATTCACTGTCGTCATCGCTAACTCTTCTGCTCGGCTTTCCGAGAATACCTTGCACCAGTCAGCATCCTGCGAGCGCAGCCGAAAAGTTCGTTCGACATGGACTGCAACGCGCGCATCACAACACTCCAATAGAGCCGTCCTTTGAGCCCCCCACGTTTCCGTCCGGTACCTGTCTTGGGACACCCACTCCGGAATCACAAGCACGGATCCTAGCCCGGAGACTAGGCAAAGGAGGACCCAGGGGACCGAGCGCCATCGCTGCAGGAAGGCGACGTGATCGCCTCGCGTTGTAACAGCGAGTTTAGACAGCTCGGTCGTCAACCAGGCGTCGAACTCCGGCACGTCGGCGCGAGCAAGTGCAAGGGGCTCCGTATCTTCAGCATAGACTGTTAGCCGCCCACTTGTTTCCCACTCTACGATGCATGAGGGTGAGCGGAGTCGTTGGGCGACTTCATCGCGAGCTTTTGTCGTAGAAATTGTAGTTCGCAGACCGAAGGCGAGTGCGACAGAAGCGCCTGTAAACACAGCAACTGCTCCGCCAAACGCTCCAAAGAACCAAGCGCTGCGCATCCATTCGAGACTCACCGACTGCCAGGCCAGGAGCGCCCCGGATAAGGCGGACACACCGCCGATAAACCGAAAGGTCCAACGGCCAGCGTCGTGGTCGATGACACGGCGAGCTACCACTCTATCGGCACCCAGTACCAGCGTCGGCGACTACAGACCCGGCGACCACGGGCCCGCGCACTAGAGCAGTGTAGATCCCCGCAAGATAGCCCTCGGCAAATCGTAGTATTGCGCTTGTGTCAAAGCCGGCAGCGGTCCCCGGTGCCGTGAGCGACGGGTTTATTACGCGGGAGAGAGCGGTTCCCGGGACCGACAAAAGAGCAGACCCTCCCGTTGCGATGGCGAGCCCCTGGACCGTCCAGTCGTCTCGCGCTGTGGAAACCAGATAAGTCAGGGCACCCCAAGAGCCAGATAGAGTGGCGTTAAAACTATAAGCGGCAAGCGCACTTCGGAAGGTTGCGACCAATGGTGCCACAGCACCCAACACGAATCCGCCTACGCCACTCAGCAGGACCGACCGTATGTAGTCATCCAGAGTGATGTCCCCGCATATGAGAGCAGGTGCGCGCGAGATCGCTGTGAACGTCGCCGAGACGGCACCAAAACCGATAGCCCTCCCAGCAGCCTGAGCCGCGTTGAACTCCAGAATGGAAAAGCGTCCACTCGGATCTCTCCACCATTCCGGATTCCCGCTTCCAAACACGTACGGCCAGTAGGTCTCGGGCCGCAGTTGTTGACCCTCCACCGGGTCTCGCGTCGTAAACCGCCCCGTCGCCGCGTCATAAACACGTGCTCGTACGTAGTACATCCCCAGCTCCGAGAGAACGCCGGAGTCCTGCCAAATGCCTTGAAAGCGGACATCACCAGCGCTGCTTGTGGGGAGGGCGAGCGGGGTAAGCCCGTTGCCGAACGAGTCGTAGTCGAAGCGCTCTAGCACCGCGCCCGCATCGTCAACAATCGCGATTACACTGCCAACTGCATCGCGCAGATAGTAGGTCGTCGTCCCGGCTTGGGTGCGGCTGAGCGCGTGTTCGCCGTGGTAGACGAAGGTGGCAAGCACAGCACCGGCCTCGTTGGTCACCAGATGCGGGCTTTCGAAGGAGCGTCCCATGGATGGTGCGATCAAGAATCGTCGTTCCGTCGCGCCGATCGGTCCGAGTTGGCGCGTGGCGATGCGCCGGTTCTCGGCGTCGAACAGCGCTTCGAAAGCGACGGTACCATCGCGGGTGACTTGGGCGAGTGCGTCGTCGCTGTTGTAGGTGAAGCCGTAGTCGATGCCGCCGCGGGTCAGCGCCGTGAGGCGCCCAGCGTCGTCATAGGTGAAGGCGTCCGGCGTCGTGCTGGCACCACTTCGCGCGAGCGATCGAAGTTCGCTTCCGGGGTCGAGGGTTAACGTCTCGGTCACTTCACCTGGCGTACCCTCGTCGAGCACGCGCTCGGTGCGATTGCCGTCCAGGTCGTACTGGTAGCGACGGGCAGCGTTCATGTCGCCGATGGTCGAGGTCACGTTCTCGGTTTCGATGCGACCGGCGGCGTCTACGGTAAGTATCCGTGTCGACCCGCCCGTGACGCCGTCGAAGCGTTCGATGCGGAGCGGCTCACCGCTGGGTAAACGCGTATAGACGCGTGAGGCAATCACACTCCCGTCCACAGCCCGGTGGGTGACGTCTGTAATAAAGCCGGACAGGTCGTAGGTCCATTCGGTGGTGACGCCGTTTGGCAGCGTACGCGACGTTAACCGATTGCCCGCGTCGTAACCGAAATTCACGACGTCCCCGTCCGCTTCTGTGATGGAAATGAGGTTCGACGCGGCGTCGTAGCCGTACTCGGTGCGCTCGGGAGGCGCGCCCACGTTTGCGCGCACGCTCACAGCCGTCGTCTCCCCAAGGCGGTCGTATTCGAACGCGATGATCTGTCCGTGTGGATTGGTCATGCCTTCGAGGCGCCCCGCATTATCGTAACGGTATGTTGTGGTACCTGCATCACTCGTCGCCGTCTCGACGCGGCTCCGCGGCCCATACGTGAAACTGCGCGGTCCTTCACCATCATCCGTCGTTCGCTCCAGCAGCTCACCCGCATCGTTGTACGTAAAGGTGCGCGTCGTCCCGTACGCGAGCGTCTGCATCACCATTCGACCCGCCGCGTCGTGGTGGCGGGTTTCGACGCCGCCCGTCGGCAGAGTCCTCACGACGACTTCACCTTCGAGACCGTACGCCGACTCCACGGTTTGCCCTTCCGCGCTGGTCACTCGCCCGAGCGCGTAGCGGAAGAGTTGCCGCTCGGATGTGTCCGCGCGGTCCCGCTCCGGGTCGTCTTGACCACTGACGTAGCCATAAGGGTCGCCGCCGGCGCTAGAGGCGCGCAGGAAAACGCTCCCGCCTTCGATATCCCACCGCACTTCGCTTCCGCGAACGAGCTCGTAGCCATAGGTCCACGCGGCCCCGCTGAGGTCGCTCGCGCTCTGCAGGCCGCCCCGTCCGTCGTAGCTGTAGTTGCGGGTGCGAGAGGCCGCGTCCCTCGAGACCGTGGGCCGTCCCTCGGCACCGTCGAGCTGCGTCTGGCCGAGGAAGTCTCTTCCTTGGGTACGCGTTTCGCCCGTCGCATCGCTCGTGACGGTCGCGTCGGGCAAGCCGTAGGCGCTCGCCACGTTTCGGGTGGAAATACCCAACGGGTTGGTGTTTGTCACCGTGCCGAGAAGCTCGCTTTGCTCTGTCCGCCCCATGCGCGGGTCGACGGTGGCGGAGACGAAGCCGTCCTCGCCGTACTCGGTGGTCGAAACGCCGTTTTCAGCGTCCGTTACCCGGGTCACCCGGCCGACACCGTCTCGAACGTAACGGGTGACGGCCAGGGTGGAGGCGTCTGTAGTCTCGATGAGCCGCTGCGCGCCGTCGTATTCGAAGTCTCGCTGTACGCCGACGGGGTCGACTTCCACGCGCAGGTTTCCTACGGCGTCGAAGAAGCGCTGCGTTCGGTCACCATTGGGCTCAGTGAACTCAACTAACCGTCCGCCGCCCGAATAGCGACGGGTGACTTCGCCGAAGGTAGGTCCGCTGATGCGTGTCCAGTCCTCTCGATCGTCGGTATATGCGTAGGTAACCGTGACACCTCGACCGTAGTCAGTGAACTGCCTCCGCCCAAGGGGATCGTATCGGTACGTGTGAATGACTTCGCTCGCCGTGCCCGCGTCTTTTACGAGACGTGCGAGGTTTCCTTCGGCGTCGTATGCAAGGTCGAAGACGGTGCCGAAGGGGTCGGTGATCCGCGTTGCGTGAACGTCTGAATCGGCCGCGTAATCGTAGAGTGTCGTTCCAGTCCGGTCGGTAAACGTCGTCAACCGCCCCTGCTCATCAAACGTACGCCCGAAGATGACGTTCCCGTCTTGGTCACGCGTTTCCGTTGGGTTGTGGTTATCGTCGTAGCTGTACTCGATGCGGGCTCCGGTCGGGAGCACGACGGCCGTGAGATCCGGCGCAAAGCCGCGTTCATCCGGTTCGTACTCGTACCGCGTCGTGTAGTCCTCCGGGTCCGCATCGGCAGGATGCGGGTCCACCCGCGCAATCAACTGACCGCGTGTGTTTCGCGGGTATAGCGTGACTTCACCTTCAGCGTTTTCAACGCGAATGATGTCCCGCCCGAGGTAGCCGAACTTCGTTGAGTTACCTTCGCCGTCCACGGTCTCTTCAATGTTGCCGGTAGTCGAGTTGTAGAACGTCCGCGTCGGCCGCCCCAACCCGTCAAACCGCGTCAGCACCTGCCCAGCCAGATCATAATCCTGGTCAAAGCAAACCCCATCCGCATCGCAAAGCTCATCAAGCCGGCCATCGTCCTCAAAGGTCATCGCCGCCACACGCACGCCGCGGAAGTCCACGATGTCCGTCAGGTGATGCGGGTACGCCGGCTCGCGGTACTCATACGTAGTCCGTTGCTCCAGCGGGTTGTCGAAGCCCACCAGGTTCCCGTCGTCGTCGTACGTGTAGCTAACCTCGCGACCGGTTCCGTCGGTGATGCGGCGGATGCGGCCCTCGGCATCACGGTCGAAGGTCATGCTTCGGCCGCTGGAGTGGGTGAGGCCGCGTTCGCTGATTAGAAGCACGTTGCCGTTGCGGTCTTCGAAGCGGGTCACGCCGCGGCTGAGGTTGATGTCGAAGACGCGACCGTCTTCCAGCCGGAGCTGGAAGTCTTGGGGGTTGTAGGGCGCGCCGGTTTCGATGTCCGTGAGGAGGCCGGACGTTTCGAAGGAGGACGGGAACACGGCGCCGATGGGCGTCGCGCGGACCGTGCGGTTTCCGAAGGGGATGAGCTCGGCGTTGGGCGTGGTGCCGTCGACGTATTCGAAGCCGTAGTCGCCGGTGCAGCTTCCGCTGATGGGCTGGAGGTCCGTTATGTCGGGTCGGAATACGTACACTTCGGTGTCGCTGATGCGCACTTCGGTGAAGTGGAACTCGATCTCCTGGCTGAGGGTGCAGGGCTGGAGCACGCCGCCAGTTAGGGTGAGGGGCGGGTTCGTGAGCAGGTGGTCTTGGCCCAGCGGTCGGTTGTGCTGGATCTTACCGGCGCGGAGGTCGAGCTCCCAGCCGTGGCCGAAGTCTCCGACGGTTTCGGCGCGACGGCTGTCGTAGGTGCGTACAACCGCGAGGTCGAAGCCGACGTCGTCGATGACGAGGTCCGTGAAGCTGAGCTGGACGATGCCGAGCTTCGCTTCGCCGGCGATTTGCACGGGCACGCGGTCTTCGGCGACCTGGCCGTTGGCGTCTTCGGCCTGGAGGCGAAGCACGTAGCGGCCGTTTTCGAGCTGGGTAGTGTCGAGCTCGCCGAGGACGCCGTCGATGTTCGTGGTGCCGTCGAAAACGAGGAAGAACTCGCTTCGGCCGGGGCGGTCGTCCGTGGGCTTGAGGGCGACGGTCCATCGGAAGAGGTTGTCGTCCTGGACGGTGCCGATGACGTCGTGGAGGTAGGTGAGCTCGGCGTCCGTTTCCGGTGCACGTAGCTCCACGACGGGCGGGGCACTGTCGCCGGCGTCGAGCACGCGAATCGACGTAGAACCTTGCCCGCGGTTGCCGCTTGGATCGACGGCTTCGGCGAGGACGGGCACCACACCTGCGCTCGTCGCCGTGTAGAGGAAGGTGCCGGTGGTCCCCGTTCCGTCGAGCGTGAGGGTCTCGGGCGCGCCGTTCACGAAGAAGGCGTCGATGAGGGCGCTGTCGTCGTCGCTAGCGGCGACGGTGATGAGCGACGTTTCGCCCGGAAGGAGCTGGAAGGGCTCGGCGGTGACGGTGATGGTCGGCACGCGGTCGTCGGCCTGCACCGTCACGTCGAAGCGCTGCGGATCGGAAATGAGTCCGGTGCCGTCGATGGCGACGACTTCCACGTCGTAGACGCCCACGTCGGCGGCGCTCACGGGCCAGCGGATCACGCCGGTGGGCGGGTCGATGGTCATGCCCGCCGGTGCGGTGGTGAGGCGGTATTCGGCGACCTGGCCGCCCACGGCGGTTTGGTCCGGATCGATCGCCAGCACGTCGTAGACGTACTCGGCGGGGAAGGTGACGAAGCGGACGGGGGCGGAGACGATCACTGGCGGCTCTGGTGAGTCGTCCACGGTGATCGTTTGAACGATCTCGGCGCTGTCGCCTTCACAGTCCGTCACGCGCACGCGGACGTTGAAGACGCCGTCCTGGTCGGGGATCCAGAAGAGCGCGCCCGTATCTGGGTCTACGGTGAGCCCGGGCGGGCCTTCGAGGAGTTCCCAGGTGAGGGGGCAGTCGTCGCGTACGTCGACGTCGCTTGCCTCGAGCTGGTCTTCGAAGACGTCGCCCTCGGCGGCGGGCACGAGCGGGGTCGGGTCAATGACGGGTGCGTCGCCTTCGGGACGAACGTCCAGCGTCACGGTGGCGGGGAGTGAGTCGTCCGTTCCGTCGGAAACGCGGAAGGTGAACGAATCGGTGCCTTCGAAGTTGCCGTTCGGCGTGTAGGTCAGCGAGGGCGCCGTGCCCGAAAGGGTGCCGCTGCTCGGGACGGTGAGCACCTCGAAGGTGAGGCTCTCCCCGTTGGCGTCGAAACCGGTGATGACGAAGCTGACGCTCTCGTCTTCGCGCACGCTCACCTGAAGGCCGTTCGCCACGGGCGGCACGTTCGGAGGCGGGGGGCCGGGAATGAAGGCGAGGTCCTCGTTGATGAGGCCGTCGCCGTCGTCATCGACCTCCGCGCCGGGCGGTTCGCTGCGCTCTTCGTCCGCCACGCCGTCGCAGTCATTGTCGATGCCGTCACCGGGCACCGTGGGCGTCGGCACGCAGGCTTCGTTCAGCGGTGAGAGGCGCATCTGCGCCGGGTAGGCGTACGAGACGGAAGGCGCCCAGCCGTAGGCGTACGCGGCAAAGGTCACACCAGGGGTGACGTGGGTGAGACGGCTGGTTCCCGGATCCACCTGCAGGTAGCCCCACGCGTAGTCGGTGCCGGCGATGGGCGTGAACGCCAGGCCCGGCAGGGACGTCACGGGTACGCCGTCCAGGCGCAGACCGCCCACGTCCGTCGCACGGACGACCACGCTGGTGTAGTCGTCATACTCCTGTACGGCGTTGGGCACGGTGTTGAGGAAGACGTCGTCGTCCCACTGGGCCCGCGGCGTCACGAGCATCATCGCGGGGTCGCCGACGCGGTTGTCGACCGTCGTGCCCAGGGCGTACTGGGTCACCAGCGCGGGCTGACTCGTCTCCAGCAGAAGCGACGTGTCGTCCGTATCGATCTCCACTTGGTGGAACTCGCCGGCCTGCAAGGTTGCGACGAGAACTCCGTCCACGCGGACCTCCGTCGCGTCGAACGCCGCAATCGCACGCAGGCGGTAGCCCCGCCGGGTGGCGAAGGGCGCGACGAGGAACTCGGTGCCGAGCTTGTCGTCGCTCGGAAGCATTTCGATCAGGTAGTCGCACGCGCGCCGTTCAAGGGGCACGTTCGCGCAGCTGTGGCCGGACACCATCGCGACGGGCGCGCTCGCGGTCACGATCGAACCGGTTAGGTCGATGCCGATCGTGGACACGCCCACATCCGCCCGGAGGTGCACGGATTCGAAGCGGTCGAGGTCGAAGGTGACGGGAACGCCCGCGGGGAGGATGCCGCCAGCGCCGTCGTCGATGTCGTCTGTGGGAACGACGGTGACTTCCGTTCCGTCCTGCGTCGCCGTGACGGCGAAGTTGCCAATCGCATCCTGGCCGAGACCGCCGTCCGTCGATGCAACGACGTAGCGCGTTCCGAGCGCCGTGGTCGGCAGCGCGAGCATGCCGTCGGTGATGTTGCGCGAGGCCACCAGGGCCTGGACGCACACTTCCCGCTCCGACGTGATGCGGAGCGAGCGGTTTTCGACCATGTTCACGGCGGGTCGTACGGCTTCGTCCGGGAGGCGTACGACGCGCACCTCGCCGGGCACGACGTCGGCGACCGCGCTGAATCCGAGACCCTCGTACTCAAGCTGAACGGCAGTGGCGCGTTCGCCGTACAGGAATACGTAGGGGCGTGGGCGCCGATCGGCGGTCGCCGGAATCGTCGGGGTGCTCTCGTCGAGGGCCTCGGGAAGCTGGAAGATGAACTCGCGGCCGCAGCTGTCGGGCTGGTCCGGCGCGGCGGCTTCCGGAGCGATTTGCTCGGTGCTGCTCGGGTAGTAGAAATCGTCGCCGTCGTAGCGTGCGACCACCGTCTGAAGGGTGGCAGCGTCGAAGGTCAGCGTGGCTTCGGCTACACCGTCCGTGATGGTGGCGACGACCTCCTGTGGACCGGCGCTGTTGTTCAGGGAGAAGGTGAGCGTTCCGGTCTGCAGGGCGCTGCCATCGAAACGGTCAAAGACCCGCGCGCGGACCACGGTGTTCCCTCCAAACGCGCCGGTTCCGCCCAGGGCAGCATCGGCCACGGGCTCGATGCTCACCCCGGTTTCGCGACGGTCGACGTTGACCACAATCCGGTCCGTTCCGACCCCGCCCGAATCGTCGGTGACGTTGAAGTTGAGCTCGTAGATGCCGGGGACGTCGTAGACGTGCGTAACGTTCCGAATGGCGTCGGACCCCGTACCGAAACGAATGCAGGGGTCCACCACGAAGTCGGGGGTTCCGTCGCCCCAAACGTAGCGGCACTCGGGTGCGCCCTCGCTCGGGTTGATGTCCGTGAAGAAGGGGAACTCATCGAGGGTGATGTTTTCGCCCCACACGACGCGCTGGTCGTCGCCCGTTTCAGCGGTGGGGGCGACGTTCGCTACGGTCAGGACGTCGGCAAAGGTATCCGCGAGACCGTTGCTGTCGCGCACCGTCAGCGTCAGCGGGAAGTCACCTCCATCACGCGGGCCGTAGCTGCTGAGGAACGAGCCTGTCGTTCCGAAGAAGGCGCTTTCTTCGCCCTCAAAGTCGACGTAGCGGCGCTCGACGATGGGTGCTTCAACGCCTGCGCTTCCGGAAACGCTGGGATCGGTTCCGGGCAAACTTCCATCGACGACGTCCGCCTGCTGGCCGGCGATGATCGTACGCGGATCGAAGTCGAAGAAGGCTTCGGGGCCATCGAGCGCGATGTACGGAAGGGTGATGGAGTCCTGGCTGCCGTATTCGCCGATGACCCTCAGGGTGACGGGGTAGATGCCGGGGCCGGGGAAGGTGTGCTCCGGGCTGTCTTCGATCGCGAAGGTGCCGTCGCCAAAGTCCCAGAAGATGTGCTCGATCGCATCGCCGCCTGCGAGCGATGCGTTCTGGAAGTGGGCCGTGAGTCCGCCGCGCTGGGCCGAATGCACCTTGATGTCGCTCACGCGGGTGCGGCTCTGCCCGTGGTTGGTTTGAACGAGAATCCGCACTGCCCGCGCTTGAAGGGGCGGGAAGAATGCCCAGTGCCGTCGGTCGTCCAGGCGCTCGGCGCGGCCCGTTGCCACGGGCACGAAGTCCGCCTCGGCGCCTGTTGCGCTCACGAGCACTTCAAAGTCCTCGATATTGTCGGTGAAGTCGTCCACCGCAAAGCTCACCGCGTCGACGAGTGCAGGAAGCTCTGGCGCAAGGTCGAGGGTGAACGCTTGCGGCAAGGACGCGTCGGCGCTCGTCCAGACGCTCCCGGTTTGCCGGCCGTCGTGAATGAACTCGCTCGGCGAGGAACTGGGCGGCGTCGCCGCGGTGGCGCCCGCCTCCGAAAGGCTGAGCCAGTCGCCGCTTCGACCGGCGGCGAAAATGCGAAGGGCGCGAACCTGCGTGCGGGTGCCCGTTGCGTTCTCAAAGGCGCGAACGCGTACGTAGCGGGCGGGCACCTGGGCGAATGCGATCTCGTCGTTGGCTCGCTCGAAGTTGAGGAACTGGTCCGCGATGACGACGAAGTCGTCCGGGTCCGTTCCGGAGGTGCTGACGGCAATTTCGAGGCGCCGCGCTAGAGCGCTGATGCCGTCGGTGTCGACGACGATGCGATCGATCAGTGGAGGCGCACCGAACTGTTGGCTGGCCAGCGCAACAATGAACTCTCCGGTCGTTCCCGCACCCTGATTGCACGCGAAGTCGATGCCCTTTCGACCCGCGGGTCCGAAACGCGGGCCTGTGCTGCTGCACGTGAACGGACCGAAGGTCGTTCCCGCGCCCGGTTGGGCGACGTCCAGCTCGTGGGGGACGAAGAAGCGGGCTACCGGTGCCGCCGGGACGCAAGGGCCCGAAATGGGCGGCGTACCAGGGAGGCAGAAGCCCTCCTCGCTGCAGAGCTCGATGCCGTTGCATGGGTTGCCGTCGTCGCAGCTCGTGCCGACGGGCAGCGGATCGTTGCGCACGCCCGTGATGGGGTCGCAGCTGTCGACGGTGCAGGGGAAGCCGTCGTCGATCGTGAGCGGCGTTCCGGGCGCGCACGCGCCGGCCTGGCAGGTTTCGGCGCCGTCGCACACGTCGCCGTTTCCGCAGTCCGTTCCATCCGCAAGGGGCGTATTGGTCACGCCGAGGACGGGATCGCAGGCGTCGGCGGTGCAGGGGTTGCCGTCGTCGACGTTGGGCGGCGTGCCCATGAGGCATGCGCCGGCGTCGCACGATTCGTCGCCCGTACAGAGGTCCCCGTCGTCGCATTCGGTGAGTTCGATGGCGCCGGCGACGCACGCTTCCGTGGCGCTGCCCTGGCACGCGGCCACGAAGCTCTCGTCAACGAGACCGTCGCAGTCGGCGTCCTGACCGTCGCAAATGCTGTCGGCTCCGGTCGGGAGGCTGGGCTCGCAGGTGTCGCGAACCGTGCCTACTTCGCAAACCTGTAGACCGGCACTCGCACAGACGCCCTCACCGCATACTGTCGGCTGGCCCACGAAGGCCTCGTCCACGGCTCCGTCGCAGTCCGCATCGAGGTTGTCGCAGAGCGTGTCGGGGCCGATCGGTGCTCCCGGCGAGCACGAATCGACTGCGGTGCCGGCCACGCATTGGGTAATGCCGGTCGCGGCGCAGACGCCCTGCCCGCATGCGGTCGCGGTGGGGATGAAGGCTTCGTCGACGCTGCCGTCACAGTCTGCGTCCAAGCCGTCGCACGTGGCGTCCGGTCCGGTGGGGGCGCCTTCTGTGCACGAATCGCTCACCACGCCAGCGCTGCACGACGTCGTGCCCGTCGCGGTGCATACGCCTACGCCGCAGGACGTGGTCGTGGCGACAAAGGCTTCGTCGGTCGCGCCGTCGCAGTCGTCGTCGATGCCGTCGCAAGTCGCGTCCGCGCCAACTGGCGCGCCCGTCTCACAGCTGTCTACGATGGCGCCATCCACGCAGCTCGTTGCGCCCGTCGCTGCGCATGCACCGAGGCCACACGTCGTGCCTTGGCTGACGAAGGCTTCGTCGATACGTCCGTCGCAATCGTCGTCGATGCCGTCGCAGGTGGTGTCCGCGCCGAGTGGCGAACCGGGCTGGCACGAATCAGAGACAGCGCCGGCATCGCAGCTCGTGGCACCAGTCGCAGCGCAGACGCCAACACCGCACGTGGTGGCGTCGGACCCGAAGGCTTCATCCACGCTGCCGTCACAGTCCGCGTCGAGGCCATCACAGGTGGAGTCGTCGCCGGTTGGGGTGCCGACGGTGCAGGAGTCGTCGAGGGTGCCTTCGTCGCACGACGTCACGCCCGTGCTCGCGCACACGCCGAGACCACAGGCCGTGCCCGATCCAAGGAAGCCCTCATCGAGGGATCCGTCGCAGTCCTGGTCGAGGGCATCGCAGGTCGAATCGTCGCCAACGGGAGCGCCCGGCACGCAGCTGTCCACGATCGCGCCCGACTCGCATGTGCTGGTGCCCGCAGCGGCGCACTCCCCAAGACCGCATGCCGTGGCCGAGCCCACAAAGGCCTCGTCGACGTTTCCGTCGCAGTCGGCATCCAGGCCGTCGCAACTCGAATCGTCGCCCGTCGGGGTACCGATCTCGCAGCTGTCGACGATAGCTCCGGCCACGCAGCTGGTGGCTCCGGCCGATGCGCAGACGCCCGCGCCACAGGCGGTGGGTTCGCTTGCGAAGGCCTCGTCGGTTGCTCCGTCGCAGTCGCTGTCGACGCCGTCGCAGGTGTCGTCAACGCCTGTCGCACTGCCGGCCTCGCAGCTGTCGACGACTGCGCCGGCGATGCAGCTCGTGGCGCCGGTCGCGGCGCAAGCGCCCACGCCGCAGCTCGTGGGTTCGCCTATGAATGCCTCGTCCACGCTTCCGTCGCAGTCATCGTCGATGCCGTCACACGTGGTGTCACTGCACGGCGGTTCGTCACAGACGGGCGCGCCTGGCGTGCACGTGTCGTCTACGGACCCGGCGACGCAAGTGGTGGCGCCCGTGCGCGCGCATGCGCCCACGCCGCACTCGGTGGCGGTGGTTGCGAATGCTTCGTCGATATTGCCATCACAGTCGGCGTCCAGGCCGTCGCAGGCAGAGTCGTCGCCGGTGGGCGCTCCTGGGGTGCAACTGTCGGTTTCGGTCCCGGCGTCGCAGGTGGTTGCGCCCGTGGCTTCGCAGACGCCCAAGCCGCAGGTGGTCGGTGCGCCAACGAACGCCTCATCGACGCTTCCATCGCAATCCTCGTCCGTTGCGTCGCAGGTGGAGTCGTCGCCGGTGGGGGCCCCCGGCGCACAGCTATCACTCACCGCACCGGCCTCGCAGCTCGTCGACCCAGCGGCGGCGCACACTCCGAGACCGCAGCTTGTTGGCTCGCTCACGAACGCTTCATCGGTGTTCCCGTCGCAGTCCGCATCGAGGCCGTCGCACGTGGAGTCGTCGCCGGAGGGTGCACCGGGCGTGCACGTGTCTGTTTCCGCGCCCGCTTCGCAGGCCGCTACGCCCGTGGCTTCGCAGATGCCGACGCCGCAGGTCGTTGAACCTCCGACGAACGCTTCATCGACGCTGCCGTCGCAGTCTTCGTCGGCGCCGTCGCAAAGCGAATCGTCGCCGGTGGGCGTGCCCGGTGTGCAGCTGTCGCTGACTTCGCCCAAAGCGCACGCTGTCGTTCCATTCGCCGCGCAGGCGCCCACACCGCAGGCGGTCGTCTCGGTGGCAAAGGACTCGTCCACGCTTCCGTCGCAGTCCGCATCGACGCCATCACACACCGAATCGTCACCGGTGGGCGACCCGGGCGTGCAGCTGTCCGTCTCGTCGCCCGCTTCGCAGGAAACTGAGCCGGTTGCTTCGCAGACGCCCACGCCGCAGGTGGTGGACGCACCGGCAAACGCCTCGTCGGTGCTCCCGTCGCAATCGTTGTCGACCGCGTCGCAGGTGGAATCGTCGCCGGTGGGCGTGCCCGGTGCGCAGCTGTCGCCGACTTCGCCGGCTTCGCAGGTTGTGGCGCCGCTGGCTTCGCAGGCACCAACGCCGCACGTGGTGGCTTCGCTTGCGAAGGCCTCACCGACGGTTCCGTCGCAGTCGGCGTCGAGTCCGTCGCATGCGGAGTCGTCGCCCGTCGGCGCGCCCGGGGTGCAGGTGTCGCTTGTCGATCCGTCGCTGCAGGCTGTCTCGCCGCTGGCTTCGCACACGCCCTCCCCGCAGCTCGTCGCTTCGCCAACGAAATCCTCGTCGCTGGCTCCGTCGCAATCGTCGTCGACGCCGTCGCAGGAAGCGTCGTTCGCCGGGGGCTCGCCCGGTTCACAGGCGTCGACTACAGCGCCGGACTCGCACGTTGTTGCGCCCGACGCCTCGCAGGCGCCCACACCGCAGGTGGTTCCTTCACCGACGAAGTCTTCGTCCAACGTGCCATCGCAATCGTCGTCGACTCCGTCGCACGTCGCGTCGGCGCCTCCCGGGGTTCCAGGGACACCGACGCAGTCCGGGTCGGCGCAGTCGACGAGGTCGTCGCCGTCGTCGTCCACGCCGTTGTCGCAGATCTCCGCCGCGTCCGTGCAGCTGCACACGGCCTCGCTGCAGAACTCGTCCGCTTCGCAGGGCGTCGTCCAGGTTAGCGATGCAACGGCGGCCGAGTCTGCCAGCTCGAGAACGAGTTCGCGGACGCCCGTGCAGTTCACATCGACGGTCTGGACGGCGTTGTCCCCCGCGCCGTCGTAGTGCCGCGTTTCCTCCGTCCCGTCACCAACGCAGCGAATGATGCCGTCGTCTTCCGAATCGATGATCGTGATGGCGCCAACATCGCTGGGCGCGTCGAAGCGGAAGACAAAGCGGCCGCCTCCCGATGTGTCGTCGGGATCGTCCACCAAACCATCCCCGTCGTCGTCACGGAGGTCTTCGGCGAGAATGAGGGCAAGGCCAAGATCCACGGCGTTCTCCCCGGCGGCACCACCTCGCCCGCCGGAACCGCGCCCTGGTCCACCGAAGTCCTCATGAGGCGTGCCTAGATCGCTGTCGCCGCCCGAAGGGTGGGCGGTGTCGAATAAGATGCAGGCGTCGGGATGCTGGCTGTTGTACGTCTCGCACTCGATCGAGACGCCCAGGGGCTGCCACTGATCGGCGACAACTGCGCCGGCTTCGAGTGGCTCGGGCGCACCCGTGTCTACTTCAACCGCCGTGTCGACTTCAAAAACAGAGTCGAAATCGATCGTTTGTGGCGTGCACCGGCGACCACTGGCTTGCTCAGGGCACTGCGGTTCAGGGGTCCCGGGCTCTGGCACGCAGGCTTCGTCAATGCACAGTTGGCCTGCGGCACAGGTCGGCTCGAACGCCCAACGAATGTCCGCGATCGCGCCGGATCCACCGAGCGTAAGCTCAAAGGCGACGACGTCGGCGCACCCGGAATCGAGCGTCGCGGGTTCAAAGACTTGAACGCCGTTGTCGCCGACCTCGGGCACGTGGAGCGTAGAGCGAGAACCGTTTGCGTCGATGCACACTACCTCGCCGTCGTCGACATCGACCAACGTGAGCGCGTCGAGGGACACGGCGACGGGAAACTCGGCGCGAATGGTGCCGCCGCGCGCCGAGTCGTCGGGATCATCGATGAGGCCGTCGCCGTCATGATCGCCGAGGTCCTCGGCGAGGATGAGGAGGTTACCCAGAGGCTGCGCGTTCTCGCCGGGCCGATCACGTCTGCCACCTTGACCACGACCCGGACCACCGAAGTTCTCGTGAGGCGTGCCCAGGTCCGCGTCGCCGCCCGTAGGCGCCGAAGAATCGAACAAGATGCAGGTATCGGGGAAAGAACCTTCACCCGAACAGGCGAACTCGATACCGGACCACTGATCCTCTACTACCAGTCCTCCCGGGCGGGGCTCACCGGGTTCGGCGTTGAAGTCGATGAAGCGTTCGGCCGGGGCGCAGGAGACACTCCCGGCGTCGGAGGGGCCGGTTGCGTCGGATCCCGCGTCCTGACCGATCGCACTTTACGCGGATGATTGCGTTTCTACAGCTGGAGCCGAGTCGCAGCTGCCTACCATGCCGGCCAAAGCGACCGCTAGACACTGAAAAAATAGAGCCTTTGCTGCGAAGGTCGCCTTGGAACGGCGCATGCGCTCTCCCCCCTTGATAGGAGAAGACTAGCCGCTTAATCGTACTCAGATCAACCATGTACTCGTGTATAGATACGCCTACATGTAACCCTTCGTATTCAGATCTCCAACGCGCGCTTCCGGCGAGCCAGGCTGTCTGGACAGGTTCCCCGGCGTTCCATCGACGAGCCCGCCCTCAGGCATCTACTCGACTCGAACGGTCGACCAAGTCCCTCGCGTGGCTTGCCAATACGGGTCCGTGAGCGTTCGCGGGTTTGCTAGGCTCGCTGACCATGCCCGTTATTGCATTCACTACGGCGCTGCTGGTGCTCAAGCAGGTGCTGCTGGTCGTCCTTCAGGGTGGCACGCGCGTTCGGACGGGTCAGTTTGCGAAGGAGGAGGATGCGCGGGCCTTTCGGGGCAAGGCGGGTGGCGATGCGCCCATTGTGGAGTTGGCGCAGCACGTGATTCGCAACGGTCTCGAGAACGAACCGATCTTTCTGATCCTGCTGCTTGTTGTTCACGGGGCCATGCCCGACACGGATCTTGGTCCTTATGCTTGGACCTTCGTGGCCGCGCGTTACCTCCATGCGCTGTTCTTCCTTCGTCGAAGCCAGCCGATGCGCACGATCGCGTACACGGTGGGGTTTGCGGCGATGGTCGGCCTTGCCGTGCAGCTCGCGCTTTACGCCCTTCCGCAGCTGGGCGGCTAGCCGCATGGGGGTCGTGGCCCAGTGTCCCTGGGAAGCAGGTTCATGGGAAGAAGGTTCACCGGATGAGGGTTCACCGGAAGAGCCTTCACTGAAGGAGCCTTCCCCGAAGGAGCGCTCACGGTACGCGGGTTCATGGAATGAGGGGCGCTCGCGATGAGCGCCACGCATTTGGAAGCGACGGCGCGCCTTTCGGAGGCGACTGCGTTCCTGGCGTCCTACGGGCCGGCTGAGCCACTCTGGGTCATCGGTGAACGCCGCTCGACGGCGCGTCAGTTCTTGCGCAGTTCCGGCGGCGACGCGCGCATCTTCGCCGAGCCGTGGTCGGTCATGCTCTTGGCGCGCCATTTGGCGGCGCCCACGCTCGCGAACGCCGGCGGCGCCATCGCCGGATTCTCCGCGCGAACGGCGGTGGCTGCGCGGGTGATCGCCAACGCGACGTCGCTCGGTTCGCTCGCCGCCGTGGCGGACGCGCCGGGGCTCGCGCGGGCGCTTGTGCAACTGGCCGATGAATGCCGCATGCGTCGCGTGACGCTCGCAGCGCTCGGCGAATACGACGACGACCTGCAAGGCCTGCTGGAGGCGTACGAAAGCGCCCTCGAAGCCGAGCGTCTCTACGACGATGCGGCCGTGCTCCGCGCCGCGTGCGACGCACTGGGAGCGCGGCCGATTCCGCCGGTTGTTGCGCTCGACCTTCACCTCGAGGGCGAAGGCGCGCGTTTCTTGGAGGCGCTCCTCGAAGGGGCGCCGGCAACGTGCGTCACTCACGCTCCGTCGTCCCGGCGTACGGGCAACGATGAACCCGGGCAGCGCGATCTCGACGTGCTTCGGCGGCGTCTCTTTCGGCAGCGCCTTTTTCAACCGACGGGTTCGGCCTCGCCCCAAAACGACGGCAGCGTGACGTTCATGTCTGCACCGGGCGAAAGCGCCGAGTGCGTGGAAATCGCGCGCCGCATTCTCGCGTCGGACCTTCCCTTCGACCGCATGGCCGTCGTGCTTCGCTCGCCGCAGCGCTACATCGCGGCCCTGCAATCGGCGCTGCGTCGGGCGGCCATTCCGTTTTCGATCAGTGCGGGCGTTCGCCGCCCCGACCCTTCGGGCCGTGCGTTCCTCGCCCTGCTCGAATGCGCGGAGCGTGACCTTTCGGCCCACGCCTTCGCCGACTACTTGGCCTTTGGCGTCATGCCGGACCGGGTCAGCGGCGCACCGCCTCCGGCCCGCGAACTCTTCGAACCGGGCGATGAATACGGCGACCTCGACGAAGCGCTGGACGCGGACGCCCGCTTCCTGGCGGCCGTTGCCACCGATCCCTACGCCCACCATCGCGCGCTCCAGGTGCCGCGGCGCTTTGAACAGCTGCTCGTCGACGCCGCCGTCATCGGCGGACGCGAACGCTGGGTCCGGCGCCTCGATGGCCTCGAAGCGCGCTACGCCGGCGACGAAGAACCGCTCGCCGACCTGCAGCGCTTGCGCGCGTTTGCGCTTCCGATTCTCGACGACCTCGTTGCGCTCCCCGAAGGCGGCACGTGGGGCGATTGGATCGACGCGCTCTCCGCCCTGGCGACGCGCGCGCTGCACGCGCCCGAACGGGTCATCGAGGTGCTGCAGGGCCTCACACCGATGGCCCAGGTCGGTCCCGTCGGGCTGCGCGAGGTGCGGCGAAGCTTGAGCGGGCCCCTCGGCGATCTTCGCGTCGCCGCGTCGCGCCTGGGCGCAGTGCATATTCTCGATGCAATCGAAGTGCGCGGCTTGTCCTTCGAGGGCGTGTTCATTCCCGGCCTCGCCGAACGGCTTTGGCCCGAGCGCCGTCGGCGCGAAGCGCTGCTTTCGGACCGGGCCCGCGTTGAACTGGGCCTTTGCAGCCGTGCCGAGCGCATGGACGAAGAGCGGGATGCACTCCTTCGCGCCCTCGGCGCCGCCCGACGGTGGGCCGTGCTTTCCTGGCCGCGCATCGACGCGTCGGCGGGGCGCGTGCGCGTTCCGTCGACCTTCTTTCTGGAAGCCCAAGCGGTCTTCGACGAAGCGCCCGAAGCGGGCGAACTCCTCGCGCCCATCGACGTCGCCGAATACGACGCACAAGCCGCACAGAAAACACAGGGCAAGGACCCGGGATCGCTGGCCTACATGCTGGACTCCGCCACCGCCGCGCGCGTTCTCCGGCGCCGCGCCGGCCGCTGGGATTCGCCCAAGTGGACCGCGGGAGACGGCTTCTACGCCGCCGAACTCGGTGCCCACCGCCTCGGCGAGCGCGCCTTCAGCGCCACGGGACTTCAACGTTTTGCCGCCTGCCCCCTTCAGTTCGCCTACGCGCAGATCGTGCGCCTTTCGGTCCGGGAGTTTCCCGCCACGGTGGACGCCCTTGACCCTCGCGAGCGCGGTTCGCTCGTGCACACGATCCAGTTCCGCTGCCTGGAAGCGCTGCGGGAGCGCCGTCTGCTTCCCACAGGTCCGCCGGGCCGCCTCGAGCAAGCGCTCAAGCTGCTTCATGAGATCACCCTCGAGGCCGCCGACGAAGCCGCCGCGCGGCTCAAGCCGGCGATCGAACGCGTGTGGCACGAAGGGGTGCGCGCGATCGAATCGGACCTTCGCCGCTGGCTTCGCGAGCTCGACCCCGAGTGGGAACCGACCCACTACGAGCTCGCCTTCGGCATGCCCAAGGACCGGGAGCAGGATGCGAGTTCGGTGCCGGCTCCGATTACGCTCGACGCGGGCATCACGCTGCGCGGTTCGATCGACCTCGTGGAAACGCACGCGTCGGGCAAGCGGCGCGCCACCGATCACAAAACGGGGCGCGATCGGCACCGCGAGGGCCTGCGCATCGGCGGCGGCGAGGTGCTGCAGCCGGCCCTCTATGCGCTCGCGCTGGAGAAACTCTTTGGCGGCGAGGTCACGAGCGGGCGGCTTCATTTCTGCACCCATCGGGGCGCCTTTCGCGCCCGTGAGGTGGCGTTGACGAAGGAGGTGCGAAGCGAGGTGGCCCAGCTCGCCAAGCTCATCGATGGCTTCGTCGAGCGCGGTTTTCTGCCGGCGCACCCCAGTTCGCCGCGCAGCTGCGAG